>DASUTR010000138.1:0-8418 GCA_036374535.1 Polyangiaceae bacterium | reverse complement strand
CTCATGGCCGCGCTCGGCAGCGGCGCCTCGGACGTGCGCCGCGTGTTCACGTACGCGACCGCTCCACCGATGAAAAGGAGCGTCGCCACGAAGATCGTCGCTCTCGCGCGCGGGCCGAGCCGCGGCGCCGCGGCGCTACGCGGCGCCGAGTCGGCTGCCGCGGAAAGCGTGCCGGTATCGAGGCCCGGACGGATCGTCGCCGCCCCGAGCCCCGACGCGAGCACGGCCGGCGGAATGCCGGGCAACGCGTCGTCCTGACCGCTCGATACGGCTTCGATCACGGTCAGCGCCCGGCGGCCGCGCTCGGTGCCGTAAACGGCGAGCTCGCGGGCGAGCGACACGATGTCGGGATACCGAGCCTCTCGTTCGCGCGCCATGCAGCGCTCGATCGCCTTCGACAACCCGCTCGGTATTTCCGGTCTCAGCTCCACGACGCTTACCGGCCGGCCCTGCAAGATCGAAGCAAGTACCTGACCGACCGTATCGGCCTTGAACGGAGCCTTTCCCGTCAAGCAGTTGTAGAAAATGATCCCGAGCGACCAGATATCCGTACGGCGATCGACCCCCGCCGGATTGGTGAGTTGCTCGGGCGACATGTACGGAGGCGAGCCGACGAAGGCGTCGCCCGTCGTCGAATCGCCGTCGCCCGAGTCGGGAGTGACGACCTTCGAGATACCGAAATCGAGCACCTTCATGAGCTCGATGTTGCCCGCGCCTCGCGCGAGGAAGAGATTGGCCGGCTTGAGATCGCGATGCACGATGCCGAGCGAGTGGGCCTCCGCCACCGCCTCGCACGCTTCCAGCACGTCATCTACGGTTCGCTCGATGTCGAGCGCGCCGGCGCGCTTGATGCGAGCGGCCAGCGTTTCGCCGGCGAGGTGCTCCATCACGATGAACGGTGTACCGTCGGCTCGCACGTCCACGTCGAACACGCGCGCGACGTGGGCGCTGCGGATTCGACTTGCGGCGCGTGCCTCGCGTAGGAAGCGCTGTGCGTGCCGGCCCTGGCCAATCGCCCGCGGCAACAGGAACTTGATTGCCACGGATTCGCCGAGCTTGTCGTGCCGCGCGAGGACCACCGCACCCATGCCCCCCACCCCCAGCACGCGCTCGAGCCGGTACTTTCCATTCAGCGTCGAACCGAGCTCGACGAAACGCTCAATCTCGGCCCAATCAGCCCGTTCCATGCGTTGAACGACCGAGGCTACAATGACCTCCGGTCAGCGTCCGACCTTCTCGCTTTTCAGCATGCGATAGGCCTTCGGCCGAGTGATGCCGAGCTCCTCGGCCGCCTTCGTTAAGTTCCCGCGGTGGCGCTCGAGCGCGGTCCTCAGCGCGTCGAGCTCGGACGGCTCGTACGCGGGGATCTGTCGCCGCTCGCTGCGTGGCGTGACCGCTCCCATGTCTTCGGGCTCGCTCGCGTCTTCGTCGCCGACCAACCAGCCGGCTACGTCCCGAAGCTTGAAGGCGCTCGCCCTTGGATGGAGCGCGACGAGACGCCGCGCCACGTTCTCGAGCTCGCGGACGTTCATCGGCCAATCGTAGAGGCACATCCGCTCGACGAGCTCGGGCTCGAGCGCCGGGTGCGACGGAAGCCCGTGCGCCGCGAGGAGCTCGAAGAACAGCGGCACGATGTCCTCCTTCCGCTCGCGAAGCGGCGGAATTTCGAGCACCATCCCTTCGAGTCGCGCGCGCAGATCGGCGCGAAACGCGCCGCGGGCCACGGCTCGCGCAAGCGGCAGTTGCGTCGCCGCGACGAGCTTCACGTCGACGCGAACGGCTTCGGTTTCTCCGAGAGGCAAGACTTCGCGCTGCTCGATGACGCGCAAGAGCTTCGCCTGGATCTCGAGCGAAAGGTCGAGCACCTCGTCGAGAAGCAACGTGCCCTGATGCGCGGCCCGGACGTGCCCGACGCTCGCACGCTCGGCGCCCGTGAACGCGCCCTTGCGGTAACCGAAGAGCTCCGCGGCCACGGTGCTTTCGGAATACGCTGCGGAATTGACGGCGACGAATGGTCCCGTGCGGCCGCTCCATGCGTGCAGGGCTCGCGCGAACCGCTCCTTGCCCGTACCCGTCTCGCCCAGCAACACCACGTTGAGCGTTCCGCCGCTCGCCTGCTTCGCGGCCTTGACGACGCGGCGCATCGACGCGCCCCCGAAAATTCCGGGACCGAGCTCGCCGAAGCCAACGAGACCGTCGGCGGCGACGTTTTCGACGACGGCGCACGCGTCGCCGAGCCGCAGCACGTCCCCGGCACGGAGAGGGGACTCACGGACGCGCACGCCGTTCACGAATACCCCGTTCTTGCTTTCGAGATCACGAATCACCGGGCCGCCCCCCGCGAGCTCGACGACGGCGTGGCGGCGCGATACCTGCCCGGTGTCGAGCCGCGTCGTCGCCTCCGGATCCCGGCCGAGGAGCGCCGGCAGATTCGCGAGCACCGTGAGCTTCTTCTCCGGGAACGTCACCCAGCGCAGGACGGAGAAGCTCGCCTCGCCATCGTCGTCGAACGAAACCGCGCCAGCGGTGATCGTCGGGGCCTCGTCCCGGTCCGCCATCGCGAGAGCTTTACCACAAGCGTAAGCGGGGTCGGACGCGGCATATTTTGAAGTTTGCCCCCGCATAGCTACGCTCCCGCGGGTGCGCGACACGACGAAGCTCGCAAAAGCCATCCCCGAAGACGTGCGGCGGTTGTGCGCGCGGCTCCGCGAGGGGGGCTTCCGCTCGTGGGTCGTGGGCGGCGCGGTCCGCGACGAGCTCCTTCACGATCTCTCGGGCGAGCCGTTCGCGCGGACGGACTGGGACGTGGCGACGGACGCGCGACCCGAGGACGTGATTCGCCTCTTTCGGCGCGTGATTCCCACGGGCATCCAGCACGGCACCGTGACGGTGTTGCTCGACGCCGGCCAGTACGAGGTGACGACGCTGCGCGGCGAAACTCGCTACACCGACGGTCGACGACCCGACGCCGTCTACTTCGTGGACGACATCGCGGACGATCTCGCGCGCCGCGATTTCACCATCAACGCGCTCGCGTACGACGCGCTCGACGACCGCCTCATCGACCCGTTCGGCGGGCTCTCCGATCTCGCGACGCGAACGCTCCGCGCCGTGGGCGATCCTGCGCAGCGGTTCTCGGAAGACGGACTCCGCGTGCTGCGCGCGGCGCGCTTCGTCGCCACGCTCGAAGTGACGCTCGAGCCGGGAACGGAGCGCGCCATCGAGCCGTCGCTCGCGAGCTACGCGAAGGTGAGCACCGAGCGTATCCGCGACGAGTGGCTGAAAACGATGAAGGCGCGCCGGCCGAGCCGCGCGTTCGACGTCATGCAGCGTCACGGCTTGCTCGCGATCACGGCGCCCGAGCTGCTCGAGTCCGTCGGCTGCGAGCAAAATCGTCATCATGCGTTCGACGTCTGGACTCACGCGCTCCGCTGCCTCGACGAGTGCCCGCCAGACCCCGTTCTGCGCGTCGCCGGGCTCTTCCACGACGTGGGCAAGCCTCGCTCGCGCGCGTTCAGCGAGAAGACCAAGGACTATACGTTCTACGAGCACGACCGGATCGGCGCCGAAATGGCCGACCCCATCCTTTCCCGCCTGCGTTTCTCGAACGACGAGCGCGCGCGCGTCGTGGCGCTCGTTCGGCACCACATTCTTTGTTACGACGAGACGTGGACGGACGCCGCCGTCCGGCGCTGGCTGCGCCGCGTCGGACCCGAGCTCGCGCCGGACCTCTACGCCCTCGGACGTGCCGACGTGCTCGGCAAGGGCAAGGACGTGAGCGAGGATCTCGCGCGCATCGTCGCGCTCGAAGAGCACGCGCGACGGCTCGTCGCCGAAGGTGCCGCGCTCGGCACGAAAGATCTCGCTGTCGACGGCCGCACCCTCATGCAAGAGCTCGGCCTCGCGCCCGGACGCACGATCGGAGAGCTCTTGCGCGCGCTCTTGGAAGAGGTCGTGGACAATCCCGCCCTGAACGAGCGCGAAAAACTCCTCGCGCTCGCGCGAGAAATGCTCGCGAAAAAATCGAGCTGACGCACGAGCACCCGTCAGACGCGCTCGATCACGGTGGCCACGCCCATGCCTCCGCCGATGCACAGCGTGATCAAGGCCGTCGCCTTGCCCCGCCGCTCGAGCTCGTCGAGCGCGGTGCCGAGCAGCATGGCGCCCGTCGCGCCCAGGGGGTGTCCGAGCGCGATGGCGCCGCCGTTGACGTTGACGCGTTCGGGATCGATCTCGAGGCGCCGAATCGTGTTCAAGACGACCGCAGCGAACGCTTCGTTGATCTCCCAGAGGTCGATGTCGGAGGCCTTCATGCCCGCCTTTTTGAGCGCCCGCTCCGAAACGGGCGCCGGCGCCGTGAGCATGATGACGGGCTCGGCGCCGATGGTCGCGACCGAGCGGACGCGAGCGCGGGGCTTCGCGCCGGTGCGCTTGACGTACGCTTCGGATGCGAAGAGCACGGCCGCGGCGCCGTCGACGATTCCGCTCGAGTTACCGGCGTGGTGAACGTGGCGAATCGCCTTGACGTCCGGGTATCGCTTCAACGCGAGCTCGTCGAGGGTTTCGCCGTTCGGACCCGCCGGCGCGGCACCGAGCTTCACGAAGGCCGGCTCGAGCCCCGCGAGCCCTTCGAGCGTCGTGTCGGGGCGCGGGTGCTCGTCTCGGTCGAGCACGACCTTGCCCTCGGCGTCGAGGACCGGCACGAGGCTCTTTTCGAAGCGTCTTTCGGCGACGGCTGCGCCGGCGCGCTCCTGGCTCGCGAGCGCGAAACGATCGAGCTCCTCGCGGCTCATGCCGTCCATCGTCGCGATGAGATCGGCGCTGATGCCTTGCGGAACCTGGTAGAGCTTCTTCCTCAGGCTCGCGTTGAGCCCGTCCATCATGCCCTCGTCGGAGCCCATGGGAACGCGCGACATGCTTTCGACGCCGCCCCCAATGACGAGCTCTTGCTGCCCGCTCATCACGCCGAGCGCCGCGAAGTTGCATGCCTGAAGTCCGGAGCCGCAGAAGCGATTGAGCGTCACGCCGGTCACCACCTCGGGAAAGCCCGCGGCGAGCACGGCGTTACGGGCGAGGTTCGCTCCCTGCTCCTTCACCTGAGACACGCAGCCGACGACCACGTCCTCGACCTCGCTCGGATCGAACGAGCCACGCCGAGCGAGCGCGCCGAGCGTTTGTGCGAGGAGCTCTTGAGGGTGAATCCCGCTGAGGGCGCCCTTGCCGGCCCTACCGCGACCCCGGGGTGTGCGTACGGCGTCGAGAATGAACGCTTCAGCCATCGCTACAAGGTAAGGCCCGAGTCCGCGCCTTGCTAGGGGGCGCTTTCCCTACCTTTTCCCCGTCGGCGTCGCCCCGGACGCGAGACGGGTGGCCCGGCGCACGGCCGAGGCCTACCCTTCGAGAAGCGCATGCGGCTCGCCGGCCCGACCCTGCTTGCTCTCATTTCGTGCGCGCTCGCGCCGGGAGGATGCAGCGTGGAGAAGCCCACGAACCTCGGCTCGACGAAGGGCGACGGCAGGAGCGGCGGCTCCGGCGGCAGCGCCGGCGCCGGAAGCGGCCTCGGCGCCGGAAGCGGCCTGGGCGGCAGCAACGTGCTGCCACCACCGGGAGGGGGAACGGGGGATACGACCGGCGAGGGCGGCGCGTGCGCCCAGGCCGAATCGAAAGCCGAGCTCGTGCGCGAGCCGATCGACATCGTCGTCTTGCTCGACAACTCGGGCAGCATGGATGAAGAGCTCGACGCCGTCGAGCGCAACATCAACGTCAACTTCGCCGGCATTCTCGACCGGAGCATGGTCGATTACCGCGTCATCCTCGTCTCGCGGCATCGCAAGGAGGAGCGCAATCCCGAAAGCCCCGGCGCCGAAGACACGTCGGTCTGCATCGAAGCGCCGCTCAGCGGGCTCGCAGAGTGTCCCTCACCGAACCCGGTGTTCTCGGAGCGCTTTTTCCAGTACTTCACCAAGATCGAGAGCGCGGACTCGTTCGACGTGACGCTCGACGCGTACGAGCCGCCCTTCGCCGAGGGCCTCGAGGATCGCGCCGGACAGGCGCCGAACGGCTGGTCCGAATGGCTGCGTCCGCGCGCGAAGAAGGTGTTCTTGGAGGTCACCGACGACGACGAGGACACGAGCGCCGAAGCGTTCGTCGCTGCGCTCCAGGCGATGGGACCCGAGCACTTCGGCACCAATCCCGACGCGCCGGAGCTCGTCTTTCACAGCATCGTCGGCGTTGCCGAGAAAGACGTACCGACCGAGCCGTACCTGCCGAGCGAGCCCGTGACGGAGGAGCGCTGTCCGAGCGTCACCTCCGAGGGCCGCACGTACCAGGAGCTCAGCATCCTCACGGGCGGACTGCGCTTTCCACTGTGCGGCTTCGACGCCTACGACGTGGTTTTTCGCCGGATCTCCGAAGACGTCGTCACGCGCGTACTGATCGCCTGCGATTTCGCGATTCCGGAGCCGCCTCCCGGGAAGGATCTCGATGTCGGCAAGGTCGCCGTGAACTACCGCACGAGCTCGGCGGAACGGACGCTGCTCCAGGCCGCGACGCCCGCCGATTGCGGCCCCGACGCCTTTTACATCGACGAGAATCGTATCGTCCTCTGTCCCGAGGCGTGCAGCATCGTTCAAGCCGACCCGAACGCGCACGTCGACGTGTTGTTCACGTGCGAGAGTACGATTATCGTCCGCTGACATGAACAGCCGCCAATTCGGGCGCGCATGGCTCGGGGTTCTCGCCGCGACGGCGGTCCTCTCCGGCTGCGCGAGGAAAGAAGCCCCGCGGGAGAACGCTCCCGCGCCATCCGCTTCGAGTGCGCCGTCGGCGCGCTACGACCGCATCGACCGCGCGACGTTCAATCGGCGCATGGTCGAGCTCGACCTTCCCCTTTTCTGGAAGCGCGACGAAAATGGCGACAAGCTGCTGAATCCCGGGGAGCTTGCCGTACTGTACCGGCCCGTGCGCTCCGCGCGCTCGGAGTGGGTGAACGCGAAAGGTGAATTTACGCCGAAGTTCGCGAGCGCGTACGATCGAGCCGTCGTTCCGGCGAGCTTCTCGGCGCATTCTCCGGAAGAGCAGAAGCGGCTCGCCAGCGTGCAGGCGGAGCTCGCTCAGGGGCGTCCGACGCTCCTCGACAGCGATTTTTCGAAAGCACCGCCTGCTCACCGCTCGTTCCTCGGGCACGTCTTGCGCATCGCCGCCCTCGTCGAGCGCCTGCACATGCGCCAGAAGGGCACGCTCGGGCTCGACGCGCCCATCACGCGCGACGACACGCTGTCGCGCGCCCTCTTTTACCGAAATCAGGGCCCGTTCTGCGAAGCGCCGAAGACGGAGAACGACCCGGCATGCAGCGCGCTCGCGAGGAAGCCGCCGCGCCTGGTCGGCCTGTACCCGAACGACCTTCAAGCCGATCCGAAGTTCTGCGCGAAGCTCGAGAAGGAGAAGAACGCGAAAGAGCTCATGGGACATTTCTCGGTCGTCGTCTCCGGCGACGCACCCGGCACGTTCAAGGCCGTGAAGTACTCGGAGGCGTACCGCGACGACATGGAAGCCGTCGCGAAAGAGCTCGAAAGCGCTGCGGCCGTCCTCGGCGAAGACGAAGCGGCCCTGAAGAAGTACCTCGTCGCCGACGCCGCGGCTTTCCGCAACGACGACTGGGAGTCCGCCGACGAGGCGTGGGCCGCAATGAGCGCGACGAACTCGAAGTACTACCTGCGAGTCGCGCCGGACGAGGTGTACTACGAGCCGTGCGCCTGGAAGGCGGGGTTCGCCGTCGTGTTCGCGCGCATCAACGAAGATTCGCTCGCATGGCAAAAGAAGCTCGAGCCCGTGAAGCAAGAAATGGAGGCGGCGCTCGCGGCGCTCGCGGGACCGCCGTACAAGGCGCGAAACGTCGGCTTCAAGCTCCCGGACTTCATCGACATCGTGGTCAATTCGGGTGATTCGCGCGCGCCGCTCGGGGGCACCATCGGGCAGTCGTTGCCGAACTGGGGCCGCGTCGCGCAAAAGGGCGGCCGCACCGTGACGATGGCCAATCTCACCACCGATCCCGACAGCCGCGCGGCGAGCCGCGAGGCGATGTCGTCGCTCTATTGCGCGGCCACGATGGGCAAGCTCAGCGAGACCGACAAGGCGGACATGATGTCCGTCGTGCTCCACGAAGCCGCGCATAATCTCGGCCCGTCGCACGACTACAAGGTGAACGGGAAAGAGGACGACGCCGTGTTCGGCGGTCCCCTGGCTTCGACGTTCGAAGAGCTCAAGGCGCAAACGTCCGCGTTGTTCTTCCCGTCCTGGCTCGTCGAGAAAAAAGTCATCACGGAAAAAGAAGCCGCCGAATCGCGGCTCCGCGACGTGGCTTGGGGCTTCGGACACGTCTCGCGCGGCATGTACGACGCCGCCGGCAAGCCGAAGAAC
>DASUTR010000137.1:0-6747 GCA_036374535.1 Polyangiaceae bacterium | reverse complement strand
CCGTCGACGCCAGCCTTCGTGACGGTGCGCGCGTCCTCGGGGGTGCGAATACCGAAGCCGACCACGACGGGGAGCCGCGCGCGTTCGCGCAGTGCAGCGGCGTCACGGCCGGCCTCGGCGAGCGGCGCTTTGGCTCCCGTCACTCCCGTCACCGAGACGTAGTAGACGAACCCGCTCGCGCCCGAAAGCACGCGCGGCTCGCGCTCGCGTCCCGTCGTCGGCGCCACGAGCGGGATCATGGCGAGCCCCGTCTTTCGCGCGGCGGCTCGCAGCGTTTCGCCCTCTTCGGGCGGAAGGTCGACGACCAAGAAGCCGTCCACGCCGACGCGCTCCGCTTCGCTCGCGAGCGCCTCTTCGCCGAAGGCGACGATCGGGTTGTAATACGTGAACAGAATGAGCGGCTCCGAGCGCGTCCGGCGAATCCCTTCCGCGACGCCGAGCGCGGCTCGCAGGGAACCCCCCTGGTGGATGGCGCGGTAGGCCGCGGCGGCGATGACCGGCCCGTCGGCGGTCGGATCGCTGAAGGGCACGCCGAGCTCGAGCACGTCGGCGCCGGCTTCGAGAGCCGCAAGCGCGCAGGCGAGCGTGTCGTCGACGCTGGGATCGCCGACGGTCAGGTACACGACGAGGACCGGCTTCTTGCCGCTCGCCGAGAACCGCTGTTCCAGCCGCGAAGCGCCCACGTGCTCAGCTCCCGTCCCCGAGGCCGCGCTCGAGCAGCGTGCCGAGGTCTTTGTCGCCTCGGCCCGAGAGGCACAGCGAAAGGCGCGCGGGACGCCCGACGCGCTTCGCCTCGAGCGCCGCGATGTCCGCGAGCCGCGCGAACGCGTGTGCGGTCTCGAGGGCGATCAGAATGCCCTCGGTGCGGGCCACGAGCTTCGTCGCTGCGAGCGCCTCGTCGTCGGTCGCCGAAAGGTAGGTGGCCCGGCCGCTCTTCATGAGCGACGAGTGTTCCGGACCGACGCCCGGGTAGTCGAGCCCGGCGCTCACGGAGTGCGCTTCGAGAATCTGCCCGTCGTCGTCGGCGAGCACCATCGTGCGCGAGCCGTGCAGGACGCCCACGCGCCCCGCCGTCAGCGTCGCGGCGTGCTTGCCGCTCGCCACGCCTTCGCCGGCCGCTTCGACGCCGTAGAGCGCGACGGGCGTGTCCACGAACGCCCGAAACATGCCGATGGCGTTCGAGCCGCCGCCGACGCAAGCGATCACCGCGTCGGGAAGGCCGCCCTGCGCCTCGTGCTGCGCCTTCGCCTCGTCGCCGATCACGCGCTGGAGCTCGCCGACGAGCAGCGGGTAGGGGTGCGGTCCCGCGGCGGAGCCGACGCAATAATGCGTCGTCCGCACGTTCGTGACCCAATCGCGGAGCGCTTCGTTCATCGCGTCCTTCAAGGTGCGCGAGCCGGACTCGACGGGGATGACGCGCGCGCCGAGCATCTTCATGCGCGCGACGTTCGGCGCCTGGCGCTCTACGTCGACGGCTCCCATGTACACCTCGCACGGCAGGCCCTGCATGGCCGCGGCCGTCGCCGTGGCGACGCCGTGCTGTCCGGCGCCCGTCTCCGCGATGATGCGCTGCTTGCCGAGTCTCTTCGCGAGGAGCACCTGCCCGAGCGCGTTGTTAATCTTGTGCGCGCCCGTGTGGCAGAGGTCCTCCCGCTTGAGGAAGAGCGCGCCGAGCGTTCTTCCCGTCGGGTCGAGGTTCTTCGCGAGCCGCTCGGCGGGGTAGAGCGGCGTCGGCCGGCCGACGTAGCTCGCGAGAAGCCCGCGCCACTCGCGCTGGAACTCGGCGCCCTTCACGTGGGTTTCGAACGCCCGCTCGAGCTCTTCGAGCGCCGGAACGAGGGTTTCGGCGACGAAGCGCCCGCCGAACTCGCCGTAGTATCCGCTGCGCGTCACCGAAGCCATGAGGCGGGGGAGGCTAGCAGTTTCCCGCCGGAACGCCGATCACGTGGCCTCCGAGCCGCTCCGCGCGGCCCGAACGAAGGCTTTCATGCGGTCCGGATCCTTCCGGCGGGGGTCGCCGGACTCGACGCCGCTCGCCACGTCGACGCCGAACGGCCGCACGCTTCGCACGGCTTCGGCCACGTTGTCGGGCGTGAGCCCGCCTGCGAGCACCACGGGTCTCTCGAGCGCGAGCTCGCGCACGAGCCTCCAGTCGAACGAGCGCCCGGTTCCGCCGAGCTCCCCGTCCACCTTGGCGTCCGCGAGCAGCCGCTTTCCCGGGTAACTTCGCGCGAACGCGACGTCGTCCGGCGCGGCGATCCCGACCGCTTTGTAAGCGTACGGCATGGCCTCCTGAACGAGGTCCGGACCCTCGCTGCCGTGGAGCTGGAGCCAGCGGATGCCGGTGCGGTCGCGGAGCTCCTCGAGCTCGGCGAGCGGGCGATCGGCGACGACCGCGACGAGCTCGACGAGCTTCGCCACGGCAGCGGCGATGGCCGCTCCCGTCTCGATCTCGACGCGGCGTTTCGAGCTCGCGACGAAGTTCACGCCGACGGCGTCCGCTCCCGACTGCGCAGCGAGCAGTGCGTCCTCGACGCTCGTGACGCCGCAAATCTTGATCCAGAGGGCCATGGGCGCCGGGAGCTTGCCACGCCCGCGCTCGCGCTGCTCGCGCGCTCGCTAGAGCCCGAGCAGACACTGGCCGAGCGCGCAGAGCCCCGTGCAGGCCTTGTCGCACTTGCCGCAATGGGCGCGATCGCTGCTCGTGTCGACGCAGGCGCCATCGCAGTCTTTCAACCCCGCGTTGCAGCGGATACGACACTCGCCGTTGCGGCATTCGCTCGTCCCGTTCGGCGTCGTCGGACAGCGGTTGCCGCACGCACCGCAGTTTTCGAGGTCTTCCTGAGTGCGTACGCACGCCCCGCCGCACGCGGTGGACCCGGCGCCGCACGAGAGGCCGCACTCGCCCGCTACGCAGGTTGCCGAGCCCTGGCCCGACGAGGAGCAGACCACCCCGCACGCGCCACAATTCGAGGTGTCGTTCGCGAGGTCGACGCACGAGCCCCCGCAGTCCTCGCGGCCGCCGCCGCAGCCCCCGCCGTCGCACTTTCCGGCCGCGCACACGGCGTCGGCCTCGCAAGCGCGATTGCACCCGCCGCAATGCTCGCGGTTCGAGCGCACGTCGACGCACGTCCCGCCGCAGTTCGTGTAGCCCGGGTTGCAGCGGACGGAGCATTGGCCCGCCGCGCACGCGCTCGTGCCGTTCGTCACCTGACCGCAGGCGTTGTCGCAGGCGCCGCAGTGCGCCGCATTCGTGCGAACGTCCACACACTCTCCATCGCAGGCGAGCCGATCGGTGGTGCAGCGAATCGCGCAGGCGCCGCTCTCGCAGGCGGCGCTCCCCTGCGGCGGCACCGGGCACGCCATCCCGCAGCCGCCGCAATGCGCGGGATCCCTCGCGGTGTCGGTGCAGCTGCCGCCGCAGTTCGTCGTGCCGCCGGCGCAGTCGGTGACGCACGTCCCCGCGGAGCACACCTCGCCCGTCGCGCAGCGCCGGCCGCAAGCGCCGCAGTGCACCGGGTCCCGGCTCGTGTCGACGCACGTCGAGTCACACAGCGCGAAACCTCGGGCACACGCGAGCTCGCAGGCACCCTCGACGCAGCTCGCCGTGGCGTTCGGCGCTTCGTCGCACGGCGTGTCGCAGTCACCGCAGTGCCGGGGGTCGGTCGCGGTGTCGGTGCACGTCGTGCCGCAGGCTTCGAAACCCGCGTCGCACACGACGGTGCAAGCGCCGGAGCTGCAGGCGGCGGCGCCGTTCTCCGGGATGGCGCAGCCGACGTTGCAAGTGCCGCAATGCGCGTTCGAGGTCGCGAGGTCGACGCAGGCGCCGTTGCAATTCGCGGTTCCCTCGGCGCACGAATCGGTGCATTCGCCGGCCGAACACACCTTGCCGAGATCGCAGCGGCGGTCGCACGCGCCGCAATGCGCGGGGTCGCTTCTGCGATCCACGCACGTGTCCCCGCACGCCGTGAAGCCGGCGTCGCAGACGACGTTGCAGGCGCCGGCCTCGCACACGGCGACGCCGTCGGGCGGCGTCGCGCAGCGCTGGCCACACCCGCCGCAATGCGCGACGTCCGAGGCGACATCGACGCAGGCGCCGTCGCATTCCTCGAGTCCACTCCGGCAGACGTAGTCGCAAAGCCCGTCGTTGCACGCCGCCTCGGCGTTTTTAGGGGGCGCACACGTCGCGTTGCACGCCCCGCAGTTCTCGGCGTCGCTCTCGAGCACACGACATTTCCCCGAGCAGACGGTTTCGCCTTCCTCGCACGCGACGCCGCCCGGCGGGCGCCCGAGGTCCGAGGGAAGAACGCACGCGTTGCGTTCGGTGTCGCAGACGTAGCCCTCGACGCAGCGACCGCGCTCGTCGCACGGAC
The DNA here is from genome assembly GCA_036374535.1 of Polyangiaceae bacterium. GTDB lineage: Bacteria > Myxococcota_A > Polyangia > Polyangiales > Polyangiaceae > PMG-095. Next base: position 2,374 of record DASUTR010000137.1, on the reverse strand, counting down.
GCCCCGAAAAGTCGTCGGACAGGTCGCTCGCGCAGGCGGGAAACGCCGCGCCCGCGAGGACGAGCGCGGTCGTCGTCAAGCGCGCGCGGAAGCTCATCGGAGCGAGACCTCGAGCCGCCCGAAGCAGGCGCTCGGCGAGCACGAAAGCGCGACGCGCCGTTCGTCCCGATCGCGGCCGAGGTCGATGGCGACGAGCGTCGTCCCGACCGCGACCAGCCCCGCCCCCACGCCGAGCAGAACGCGTGCGGCCGTCTGACGCGCTTCCATGCTCTCGAACGCGTCGGCATAAGCGAGTTGATCGTCCGCTCGCCGGGCGTCGTTCTCCGCGCTCTGCCGCGAGATCTCGACGAGGCCGGCCGCCGCGAGCGTAGCGCCACCCGCCGCGAGCGTGATCCAGGGCCACGGACCGAATCCCGCCGAGGCTCCGCTGTCCTTCGCCGGCTCGTGGTGCGGCGAGCGAGCGGGAGCCACGGGACCGTCCGCTCGCGAAGCCGGCGTCATCGCCCCGTTCCCGGGCAAAGGGTCGAGCCGGACGTCGAGATCGAGCGCGCGTTCGGCTGGAAGCTCGAACGACCTTTCGATCGGGACGAATCCCGGTCGCACGAGCACGAACCGGTGCGAGCCCGGCTTGAGCTCGCCCGTCCACGGCGTGCTTCCGAGCGAGCGGCCGTCGATGCTGAGATCGGCGTTCGGCTCGGAGCGCACGCTGACCTGCTGTAGGCCGCGCCGCATCAAGGTTGCTTCGAGGGTGGCGATCGCCGAGCGCGCTTCGCTCACCTCGGGTGAGGGTGTCGCGCGCCGTACGTAGTCGCGGTAGTGGCGCAACGCCTTGGCGGAGTCGCCGAGCTTTTCGTAAGCACGCGCGACGTTGAAGGCGAGGGGAGCGCTCGGCGAGAGGGCGTCGGCGGCGAGGAAGAGCTCGATGGCCCGCCCGTAGCGCCCGGCGCGATACGCGTCGGCACCCTGGTCGTAGAGCGCCTTCGCGTCACCGCGCGGATCGGAGCGCGGGGGTTCCGCGGCGGCGTTGCCGGAAAACGCGAGGAGCGTACCGACGAGGAATAAGGCGCGGAGGCGATCGAGGACGGTCAACGGAACTCGCACGGGTGGGCGTAAAGCGCCCAGCGGCGCTAGTACGGCTCGATCAAATCGAACTTGGGTGGACGGTGAGGCTTTCGTGCGCTTGCAGGCTCCGTGCCGTCCGTGCCGGGCCGCGTTATGGGGCGCTCTGCCGGGGCGCGCGCAGGCCTAGGTGTCGCTTGTTGCGACGGTCGGGGCACGATGGCCACCGGGGCCGCGGGGACCTCGGGGGCGCCAGGTGGAGGCACGACCGTCGCCGCCGCCACGTCGCCGAGCACCATGGCAGCGGTCGGCGCGGGCGCGGGCGCCGGAACTTCGACACCGGTCGTACGTACCTCCTCTGTCGCGCGCGTAGCTCCGAGAGCCCACCATGCGGAGCCGAAGGCGAGCGTCCCTGCCGTCGCGATGGCCGCGCCGAGCACGAGCCTCGAAGCGGCACGTCGATGGGCGCGTCCGGTCGCGGCCAAAAGCGGCACGTCTGCTTCGTCAGGAACGGGTCGCACGAACGACGGCGGATCGGAGGCGGAGCTCGGTATCGAGCTCTCCGAGCGTCCGCGCCAGAGCCAGCGCGAATCGAGCCGCATGCCCGATATGTCGTCTTGAACGCCGCGCGACTTGAGCCAGACGGCGAGCGCGCGTCCGAGCGACTGCATGTCGGGCCAACGATCGGAGGGAATCTTCGCGAGCCCGCGGCGAAGGATCGCCCAGAGCTCGACGTCGGCGACGCCGTGTACGAAAATCGGTCGCGGCGGCTCCTCGTCGATCTGGCGAAATAGCTCGCGGTAGTCGTCGGAGGCGAACGGGAGCGCGCCCGTCAAACATTCGTAAAGGACGACGCAGAACGACCAGATGTCGGCGGCTTGTCCGATGTCGCCGCGACCGCCCGCTTGCTCGGGAGAGACATACGCCGGACTACCGACGATCGCGCCCACGTCCGTGATGACCGGTTCGTCGGAGCCCGTGACTCGCCGGCGCTTGGCGATGCCGAAGTCGAGCAGCTTCGGTTGGACGGTCGAGCCGTTCCTCGCGAGAAACACGTTCTCGGGTTTGAGATCGCGATGCACGATGCCGGCCTCGTGCGCGACGTGCAACACGTCCGCGATCGGCAAGAGTGTGCGAACCGCTTCGAGCGGCGACAGCCGTCCGCTCGTCGTCAGGCGCTCGCCGAGGCTCTCCCCCTGGAGAAACTCCATCACGATGAACGCGTCCCCCTGCGCCGTGCGGCCGAGGTCGAACACGCGCACCACGGCGGGGTGCGCGAGGCGCGCGGCGACGCGCGCTTCCTTCTCGAGACGCA
>DASUTR010000136.1:0-2372 GCA_036374535.1 Polyangiaceae bacterium | reverse complement strand
CGCTCGCCGCGAATTGCGCCTCGACCGCGCGCGTCATGCCCTGCGCCTTTTCCTGGTCTTCGACGTTCGCGCCGTCGGTCAGGAAGAAGCACCGAACCTTGTTCCGGAAGATGAACGCCGTCTTCGTGTTCACGCATTTTCGGATCACGTTGCGGAACGGCGGGTCGTTCGGGACGAGCGTGGACGCGAGACCGGAGCCGCGGAGCCCCGAGCGCGCGGAGCCGTACATGAAGAACAGCGCGGCATCCGCGACGGCGCGGCGCGCCTCGCCCTGCTCTTCGTGCATCTGCTCGCCGAAGGCCCACGCGAGCTCATGCGGCTCTTTCACCTCGGTTTCGCGGTCGTCGTAGACGGACCGCACGTTGTCTCTCACCCACCACGCCATCAGGACACCTCTTTCCGGAATCGCCGCTTCCGAAGCTGCTCGAGAGCGGCCTCGTAGTCCTCGATCGGGCCAGCATCGGCCGGGAGCGTGCTCGATGCCTCACTCGCGGGCGCCTCGGGCTCGGCTCCGAAGAATTCGACCTCGAAGATTTCGCCGTCTTGGAACTTCGCGACCTTTACGCCGCGCTTCCGTAGCTCATCGAGAAAATCCAGTGACTTTTTCACGCGAGACCCTCCGCGGCTTGCTCGTAAGCGTCGCGATTCAGTCGCTCGAGGTGTTGCTCGAGGAACGGATCGTCTTCTTTCTTCTTCGTCTCGACCACGCCGGGCTCGGGCGGCTCGGGCGGGTAGAGCAGAGCGAGCCCGAGCACCGGAAAGAAGTCGCAGTGCCGCTTCCCGCCCTTCATGACGATGGTGATGCCCGTCTGCGTCGCCTTTTTCCGGATGCGAACGAGGTCTTCGCGGAAGTCTTCGTTCGGCGGGAGCTCGAGCTCGCGCTCTTCGAGCGCCGTTTGCATGAGCTGCGCCGCCTTCCAGCGGTTTTCGGCGCTCCAATCGTGGACGAGCACGGAAAGGCCTCGCGCGTCGGCGAGCGCGCTCGTCGCTTCGATGCCGTACTGATCGGACCAAACGTCCGTGATGCCGAATCGCTTGCAGTCCTTCGCCACGTCGTCCATGACGACGCCCGCGTCGAACGCGCCCTGCGCGTCCTTCACGAATTGCTTCGCCACGGCGACGCGAAACCCGACTTCGAGCGCTTCGAGGATGAGAAACGTCCACGCCGAGGCGCGCCCGCCCGGGTCCATCGTCGCCACGTAGTTGTGCCCGGGTACCGGCTCGAGGAATTCGGGCGTCGTGCGCATCGCGCGCTCGACGTGCGTGCTCGGGAACAGCGCGCCTGACTCGTCCGTGAACTCCGCCTCGACATCGGTGCGGTACGCTCGCGGGTTTCGGCGCTTCAGCTCCTCGCAACGCTCGGGCGTCCAGCGCGTCGGGTTCATGTCGGGCCCGCGGGCGCGAATCACGAGGCAATCGGCGTCGGGCTTGCCGAAGCGCTTCGAAACGAGCTTGTAGACGGGGCCGAGCGGCGCGTGCGGCGACCCGATAATCAGGATGCAGCCGCCCGGGAGAATGCGGCCTTCGATGGCGTCGAGCGAGTCGTCTAGGTTTTTGACGGCGCCGTCGTCCTCGCCCTGAACGCGGGTCGCCTCGTCGAAGATGACACAGGGGAGTCGGCGCGAAATCAGCGTCGTGCCGGCGCGCGACATCGCCGAGATCGTGATTTCGATGGGTCGCCCCGTCGGGTGGCGGACGTAGATGCTCTCTGCCGTCGGGTCGATGCTCGGATCGACGATGCGATTCAGGTCGGGACGAAGGAGCAGGTTGCCGACGATGTGGCGGTAGCCCTGGACGGCCTGGTCCTTCCCGGTCGCGAGGACTGGAATCCGGACTTCGTCGCTCGGGAGCAGGCCGCGCACGTCAACGAGCTGGGACGAGACGATGGCTTTCGCCGCCGCGAACAGCGTTTTGCCGCTCCAAATGCCGGCGACGATGCAGATAATGTGCGGCGTGACGCCCTCGGGCGGCTTCTCGTTGCCGAACGCGCGGCGCACCTCGGGGCGGTCCCACAAATCACCGATCGGACGACCGTCGATCGCGCGCGCAATCGCGCGTTGGAGCGGCGTGGCAGTTACGACCCCGAGGCAATCGGGGGACGTGAAGACGTGCTCGGTCGTCCACTCCATCAGAGCGGCCCCATGTGGTACGCGAACAGCGCGCCGAGCGCCGCGCACGTCGGCCACCAGACGAGCGCCGACCACTCGACCACGCTCACCGCGCCCTCCGAAGAGCCAAGGCGGCCTCGACCGCGAGCGGCAGCAAAAGGAACGCCGCGACGCCGTAGAGAAGCGCCTTGTCGAACGCGCGCCTCACGCGACCTCCGGCGTGATGCCCGCCCGGTCGAGGTAGCGATTGCGCTCAGTGTGAAT
>DASUTR010000135.1:0-4188 GCA_036374535.1 Polyangiaceae bacterium | reverse complement strand
TACGTTTGCCCGGGCGCCGCCCGCCCGAAGCCGAGCGCGTACGCCTCCTCGACGTTCGCCAGCGTGCGGAACGACTTTCCCGAATCGCTGGAGTGCGCGAGCTCCTTCTTCGTCGTGACCCAGAGGTGCCCCTCGAAACCGGGCCCGGAATGGAGCGACGCGCTCGGGAGCTCGTAGTCGGGCACGGAGCTCAGAGCCCGCGAACCGACGGTGAAGCTCGTCCCGCCGTCGTTGCTCGAGTACACGACGCCTTCGAGCGCGTCGAAGGCGTAGAACTTCTTCGCGTTCACGCGATCGGCCGCGAGCCGCAAGTACCACGGTGCCCAGTCCGGGCTCTTCGCGGGGTTCGGCAGGCCGGCGACCGCGGCCCAGGTCTTGCCGTGATCTCGGGAAATCGCTGTGCGCGCGTCCCGCGACGCCCACACGAGAACCGAGCCGTCCGCCGAGAGCGCAACGTTGCCGAGCCCGCCGCTGCCCGCGGGCTCCGAAGCGAATGGCTTCCACGTAATTCCGGCGTCGAACGACACCGCGCCGCGTGGAGTCTTCGTGCCGTCCCACGGGTGGTTGCCGACGCGGACGACGACATTCGGCTTCTTTCCGGCGAGGTCGATGTCGTCGGCGCTGGCACACGTCGGGTTCGTGAATTTTCCGCGCTCGGGCGACGCGTCCAGCCGATCGTGCCGGAAGCCGCAGAGGTCCGCCATGACGGAGAGCAGCGGCGGCCCCTCGGGCGGGCTCACGAGATCGCGCACCGCGGTTTCCTCCAGGTTTTTCGTGTGGAACGTCCAGTGCGTCGGCTTGTCCGAGTCGGCGGCGGCAAGGTCGTCGGTCGCCCAGATGCCGCCCCCGTCAATGACCATCGCGCGGTTCGAGTCGAACGGATCGATCTGCACGTCGCCCATCCACTGCGGGGCGTCGAGCTTGGGCCTGCCGTGGTACGTGTGGGGCGCGCCGCCGCTGTCCAAGACGGCTTTAGTCATCAGCGGCTTCCACGTCTTACCGCTGTCGGTGCTGCGAAAGATCTCGCCGCCCTTGGTCCAGCGATCCATCGTCGAGACGAGCAGCGTACCCGGCTTCGAGCGGTCTACGGTGATGCCGCCGTAGCCGAAGCGATCCTGATCCGTCGGTTTGAGCGGCGTCACGTCCGTCCACGCGTCTCGCTTGGGGTCGTAGCGGTGCACCGCGCCGTTCTGGATCGCGTATGGACTGTCGCCGAGCCCGTAGCTCACGTAGAGCGAGCCGTCGCGGTCGAAAACGGCGCGGGCCGGGACGAGACCCGTCGGTTGTTTCGGCACGGGTTTCCACGTCGCGCCGGCGTCCGTGCTGCGATAGAGACCCACGTCGGTGCGGCTTACGCCCACGTAGATGACGGGAGACGGCTGACCGTCCTTGCCGCTCGTCGGGTCGAAGAGCACGAAGGGAAGACCGAGCCCCTTTTCGTCCTGCGCAAGCGGAAAGCTTGCGACTTTGCTCCACGTTTCGGCCTCGTCCGCGCTCTTCCAGAGACCGTTACGGCGTGAGCCGAAGTAGAGGATCTTCGGCTGCCGAGGATCGACCGCGAGCCGCTCGCCGTCGGAACGACCGAGCTCGTTGCCTCCCATCTTGATGACCGCCTCGACCAACTTGAAGTCGTCGCCGCGGTTATCGGAGCGCATGTACGCGCCGTTGCCGGCCCACGATTGCGTGTACATGCCCGTCGCCATGTAGACGCGATCGGCGCGTACGGGATCCGCCGCGACGCTCTCGATCCCCATGTAGTTGCCGTTCGTCTTGCTCAAAAAATCCGTGAGCGGGATCCAACCGCGATCTTTCGGGTCGTAGCGGTAGGCGCCACCGATGTCAGTGCGCGCGTAGAGCACGCCCTGTGCGACGCGGCTGTAGATGATGCCGGTGACGAAACCGCCGCCCAAAACGACGGCGTTCTTCCACTGGTACGGCTGGTTCGTGAGCGTGGCGGAGCCGGCGCCCGACGGCGTGCTCGTCCCGGCGGGCGAGCCCGTTTGCGGCGGCGTCGTTGCGCTCGTGGCGGCCGGTGGCGCTCCGCACGAGGCTCCGAGCGCCAGGATTGCGAGCACGAAACCGCCATGAAGGGTCCTCATGGGTTCGCCTTCTAGCAACTTCGCCCTCTCGACGGGCGATAAGTCACGCAATCGGATTCGGGATCGCCGAAGGTCGCGTTTGCGTCGCTACTCGATGGAAGGGCGGTCAGTCGGGAGTCCAGGAGCCGCCGTGAACCTCGACGCACGGCGTCTCTTGGTCGCGCGTTTCGCCGTCGTAGAAGCAGTCGCGAACGGTGCCGTTCGACACGTAGCTGCAGCAGCCGAGGCGATCGTCGGGCGGACACGCTTCGTACGACCATTCACCGTCACCCTCTTCGCACGCGCTAGCGAGGCCGTCCGTGCCGCGGCCGGGACCCCATTCGGAGCATCGCGGCTCGTCACGCCGGCCACCTCGGTAGTCACACGTCCGAATCGGCGGAACCTCTTCGTCGCGGTCGTCGTCGGAGCCGTCGCTATTTCCGCACGCCGCGAGCGCCGCGACGACGACCCCTACGACGAAAGCGAAAGCACGCGGCATTCGGTCGAGGTTACCACCCCGAAGCGCCCGCTTGCCCGAGAACGGCGCTCACGCCGTGCACCTCGCCGCCGTACATCTTGAAAATGTGCATGTCCGTGTTCCCCTGAAACATCGTGAAACCGACGCCGAGCCCGCGCTCGACGTCGGCGAGGATGAGCCGGGGCACGAGCTCGTCGTCGTTCGGGCCCGGTTGGTTCGGGCTGCAGCTCGCGCCCGCGAGGCACATGAAGTTTCCGCCGCCGTTCTCGATGCGCCGGCAGGCGTTCGTCGTGTTGCAAACGCCCGCGGGGAACAGGCGAAAATACTTGTTCATCCACGCGACGATCTCCTCGCGCGTGTTGCGCTCGGCGGTGGGAACGGGCGTGTCCCAGCCGACGCTCGTGGCGCTGGCCGCGAGAGCGGCCGTGTTGGACGCGGCGAGCGAGTAGTCTCCGGGACGCACCGCGATGGTTTCGATCTCGGTGATGCGCCCCGAAACGAGCTTGAGCCGAAGCGCGAACGGAATGTTCATGGTGCCGTCGGGCACGACGGCTTGGCTCATCGCGCTGCATTCCTGAACGTCGAGCGCCGTGTGCTTGTACACGAGCGCGCCCGCGGTCTCCCAGAGTCCTTCCTCCCCGAGGTCCATCACCTCGCCGTTCTCCGTGAACTTCACCGTGGCGGCGAGCGGCAAGCTCGAGGGATCGTGCGCCGCGAGCGCCGTGAAATAACCGTCGGTCGCGGTCGACAAGAGCTCCCGAGTGCACACCGTCGAGCCGCCGCCGCTGCCCCCGCTTCCGCCGCTCGCGCCCGCACCGGCACCTCCTTGAGGGCCACCACCGGCGCCGGCGTTGCCGCCCGAGCCCGAAGCCCCGGCATCGCCGCCCGAAACGCCTCCCGTCGCGGAGCCGCCTTGACCGCCCGGCCCCGCTCCACCGCCGGCCGCTCCGCCGCTCATCGTTCCTCCGCTGGTCGCTCCACCCGTTGCGCCCGACGCGCCGCCCGCCGGACCGCCTCCCGTCGGTGACGCGCCGGCGCCCCCTGAGCCGCCGCTTCCCGCAGCTGTCGACCCACCGTCTCGGCCGCCGCCGGAACCCGCCGTTTCGCCGCAACCGAGCGCCCCGACAACAAACGGGGCAAGAAAGGCGTAGCGCTTCGTTTGCACACCTCGACATGCCCGGACGCGAGCGATTGGATCGAGCTCGCTACATGGGCACGGTGGCCGCGGGCATGGAACTCAGCGGAAACTAGAACGGCGGCGAGCCGTCGTTGAGCGGGTTAAGCCATTCCACATGAGGAGGCGGACATCACGGACGCCGGCGCGCCGTATCAGACGTCGCACGACCTCAGAACTGCGCGAAGAAGTCCCACACCGCCTGGCTTTCGGGAGCCCACGTGGTGTGCGCGCCGTTGAACTCGCACCACGTGACCGGGTAACCGGCGCGGCACCCTTGATACGTCACGCAGGGGCTCGGGGACACGGGCATGGTCGTCATCATGCAGCCGTTTCGCTCGAGGAATTCGTCGCGCGCTTCGCGGCCGTTCGCGATCGGCACGACGCCGTCGGCGCCGCCGGCCGTGCCGTGCGCGCCCCAGAACGCGACCGGGTTCGTTCCCGCTTCGCAGCCGCTG
>DASUTR010000134.1:0-13520 GCA_036374535.1 Polyangiaceae bacterium | reverse complement strand
GTCCCCGTTGCAGTCACGGCCGGCATCGGGAACGACCCCGGTGTTTCTGCCGGCGCATTTGCCGCACGTATCCAGCACGGAGACACCGCCGAAGTCGCCGTTGCAGTCGCGCTCGCACGCGCCGTCGAGGATCTGGTAGCGGACGCTGCCGTTCGAGGGAGGATCGAGGTCGTCCCAAAACGGCGCGATCAGGGCGCCGAGCGCCGTGTTCGGCAGGTGCGTGTTGGAGTAGTCGCCGAACGGGGGGCTCAGCCCGACGAGCCCGTTCGCGGAGACCTCGAGGCGCGAGTAGCGCTGCCCGCCGTAGGGAAATTCGAAGGGGAGCTCGACGGCGACGCTCGCGTCTTCGCTGAGCTCGAGGGGCGTGCCCGTGCTGCGAATGTCGAGCCACGGTAGCTTCACCGTGTACTCGACCATGACGCGGCCGTCCGAGCCGCGCCGGAAGTAGACCACGGGGTACGCCGTCGGGTAGCGCGAGCCGAACGCGAGCTCGACGGCGTTCGTGCCGCTCGCGGACTGATGCCCGACCGTGACGCTGGCGTCGCCGAACGGCTCGACCTCGCGGTACACGAAGGCAAAATCGCCGTTCTCGAACAGGACGGCCTGGAACGTGTATGGTCCTCCGAACACGGCTCCGTACGGATCGATGGCGGTCCACTGCACGATCACGCGCGGGACGCCGTCCTCGATGCATTGGTCGCACGCGTTCGGAATGCCGTCGTCGTCGTCGTCGACCGTGGCGGGCTCGAGGCCCGTGGTTCCACCGGAGCAGCGCTCGCAGCCGTCCACGGCGGCCTCTCCGTCGCAGACGCCCGCGCAATCGAGCGAGGCGTTCTCCCCGCCGCAGACCCCGCACTCGTCGGTGTCGTTCGTCGCGCACTGGGGCTCGCGATCGCGGCGGTTTTCCACCCATCCGCTCCGCCGCGCGCAAAGCTCGATGGAAACGTCCGGATCGCCGAGGCCGTCGTCGTCGGCGTCCGCGTAACGCGTACGCGGGCCCGGCCCGGCGCAGACCCCGCACTCGTCCGTATCGTTCGTCGGACAATCGGGCTCCGCGTCGTCGTGGTTATCGACGGCGCCATCGGGCACGTTGCAGGCCTCGACCGGGCTCGCCGGGTCACCGAGCCCGTCGCCGTCCTGGTCCTCGTAGAACACGTTCGTGCCGGCGCAAGTCGGATCGTCGTCGTTGTCGTTGTCGACGTAGTCGCGTGGGCGCTCGCAGGCCTTCTTCGAGTCGTCCGGGTCGCCGAGGCCGTCGCGATCGAAGTCCGCGTAGAAGCGCTCCGAACACGCGCGGGGCTTCGGTCCCGGTTCGCTCGCCCCGCAGGCGAGTACGACGGCGGCCACGACAAGGCTCGTAAGTAAGCGTCCCCGGCGGATCACGGCCCCTCCTCAAGTATCACGAGGCCGAGCCGTTCGCTCGTCCCTCGCGTACCAAAGCGCCGAATTCGGCTAAGATCGAAGGATGGATCTGCGAACGCGGACTTCGCTTTTTTGCGGAGTGCTCGCGCTCACGATCGGCGCGTCCGTGCTCCTTCGAGGACGGCTCCGCCGCCCGCAGGTGTTCTTCGCCGCGCTCGCGGCGGACATCGGGCTCTGGTACCTCGCCCAGTGGCTCTACCACCTCGGGCGCACCGAGCTTTCCGCCCGCTACACGGCCGTGCTTGCCGTGCTCCTACCGCAGTTCGCCGTGCACCTGTTCGAAGCCATCGGGCCGGCGACGGGCCGGCGCCCGGTCCTCCCGCGGGTCGCAGGCGTGCTCGCCGTGCCCATGCTCGTTCTCGTGTTGAGCCAGCACACGCACGGGTTCGTGCGCGTCGCCGTGTTCGTCTACGTGTTCGGGCTCATCGCCGCCGCGTTGTTCTCGCTCTGGCGGCGCGGGGATACGAGCGGCTCGCGCGCCGTCAAGCGTCGCGTGCGCTTCCTCGTGCTCATCGGCGCCCTCGCGGCGGCCTTCAGCCTCGCGGACTTCCTGTGGTTCATCGGCGCGCCGCTGCCGCCGGCGAGCGCCGTGCTCGCGATCGTCTTTCTGTTCGTCCTGAGCGAGTCGCTCAATCGTGAGCGGCTCGTCGATCTCTACGACGTGCTCGTGAAACTCCTCGTGTCGACGGCCCTCGCGTTCTCGCTCGCGGGGATCTTCTACGTGCTCGTCGTGCTCTTCGGAGGCTTCGAGGTGATGTACCTCGGCGCCATTCTCGCGGCGATCGTGATCTTGGTGCTGTTCGAGCCGCTGCGCGAGATGGCCGAAGGCTACGTCGCGCGCGTTCTCCTGCGCGAGCGCGTCGACCTCGAGCGCGCCGTCGGTCGTGCCCGCGCGCGGCTCGTGCACGTGCTGCAGCTCGGCGAAATGCAGGAGGTCGCGATGGCCGCGCTCGAAGGCTCGCGGCGCGCGACCGCCGCCGCGCTCTATCTTCGCGACCCCGGCGGCTCCGATTTCGCGCTCGCTTCGTCGTTCGGGCCGCCGGCGCCGCCGCGCGTGGAAGCCGCTGCAGCCGGTCCGCTGCTCGAGCGGCTCGAACAGATCCCGAGCATCTCTCTCGAAGAAGCGTCGCTCCGTCTCGCCGAGCACCGGCGCACGGGTCGCGCTCGCGAAGCCGAAGGAGACGAGCGGCTGCTGGCCGCGTCCGAGTTGCTCGGTCCGTTTCGCCAGGGGCTCTGCTTTCCCATCCGCGGCGAGGATCGCGAGCTCCGCGGGCTCTTGCTCGTCGTCGACGATCGCGTGCGCGACGCCTTCTCGCCCGACGACGTGGCGCTGCTCGAGTCGCTGGCGCTGCAGATCGGCGTCGTCGTCGAAAACACCAAGCAGTACCGGCGCATGCAGGAGCGCGACCGCCTGACCGTTCTCGGCCAGATGGCGGCGGGCCTCGCCCACGAAATCAAGAACCCGCTCGGCGCGATCAAGGGCGCGGCGCAGCTCCTCGGGGATGCGCGCGCGGGCGGCCGGCTCGGCCCGAGCGAGCGAGAATTCTTGGGCATCATCCTCGAAGAGGTCGAACGGCTCGATCGCGTCGTCGGCTCCGTGCTCGACTACGCACGTCCTTCCAAGGGCGACGTGGGCGCCGTCGATCCGAACGCCGTCGTCAAGCGCACGCTGAAGCTGCTCTCGTCCGACGCGGAGCTCTCGGACGCGCGCATGGATCTCGAACCGTCCGTGCCCAAGGTGCGTGCCGACGCCGAACAGCTCCGTCAGGTCTTGATTAACCTCATCCGCAACGCCGTGCAGGCGATGGGCACGAGCGGCGCGGTCTACGTGAGTACCCGGGCGCGCGTCGAACGCCATCCGGCCGGAGGCAGCGACTCGAGCTGGGTCGAGATCGCCGTCCGAGACGAAGGCCCCGGCATCGCCCCCCAGGTGATGAAGAACCTGTTCGTGCCCTTCGTGACGACGAAGGAGAGGGGTACGGGGCTCGGGCTCGCCATCAGCCAGCGCGTGGTCGCCGAGATGGGGGGGCGAATCGACGCGATTTCACGCCCCGGCCAGGGGTCGACGTTCACGATCCTGCTTCCAGTCGCAACGGACGCCGTGAACGAAGGGCCGAGCGCTCCGACCGCTGCGTCCGCTCCATCCGATCCGTCCGGCGCACCGGCCAGCCCGAACTTCGGCCCCTCCCGGGACATCGACCGGCAGCTCGGCCTGACCCACAAAAAAGCCTGAGAAAACGCGGGTCCCATTTCGGTTAGGATGGCGCTGTCCGACCATGGCCATGGCCAGGAAGACCGACAAGTCCGGAGAGCCGCGCCGCCTCGCGCTGAAGTTCATCTCCGGCAAGTACCAGGGCGGCGAGTTCCCTTTGAACGAGGGACAAGACGTCGTCGTCGGTCGCTCGAGTGAGCTCGACATGGTTCTCGTCGAGGAGATGGTGTCGCGAAAGCACGCCGTGTTCCGACTCGAGAACGGCGCGCTCACCGTTCAGGATCTCGGATCGACGAACGGCACGTTCGTGAACGGCGAGCGCATCGACAAAGCGATGCTGCGCGAAGGCGATCGCGTGCTCGTCGGGACGAGCATCCTGCGCGTGATCGGTTTCGACGCGTCGCAGCCGCCGCCGCAGAAGAAGGGTCTCATGGGCGAGACCCACAAGCACATCGGCCCGCATCCGATGAACGAGCCGCCCGAGAGCCACGAGCCGCCCCGCATGTCGGGCAACCTCGAAGAAATTCCGCTGCCCGATTTGATGCAGCTCTTCTCGACGTCGAAGAAGACCGGCGTGCTCGTGCTCCGAACGCCCGATCGCGTCGGCCGGCTGCATCTCGAGCACGGGCGCATTCGCTTCGCCGAGGTCGACACGAACTCGGCGCTCGCGCCCGAGAAAGCAGTGTATCGGCTGCTTTCGTTCACGCGCGGCCTCTTCTCGCTCGATCCTCCCGAGAACAAGGCCTTCGAGAAGACCCTCGATCTCAGCGCCACCGAGGTTCTGATGGAGGGCTTCCGCCAACAGGACGAAATCAACGCCCTCGGCGACCGCGTGCCCCCGCCGCGCGCCGCCCTTCAGGTCCCGAAACAGCCCCCCGGTCGCCTGCGCGATCTTTCTCCCGAGGAGCTCGACATGCTCGAGCTCGCCCTGCGCGGCCGCACGCTCGAAGGCGCCCTGGATCTCTCCCCCCAATCCGACCTCGACACCGTCCGCGCGCTCCTCGGCCTCGTGAACAAGGGCTGGCTCACGCACACCTAGCGTTCCCCGTTACGTCCGCGGATTGAACCGCCAAGACGCCAAGGGCGCCAAGCTTCGCCAAGATTCTCGAAGCAGGCGCGCACACGGTGCGGCGCTCCCGCGTCTGCGTCGCGGGCCACCCCCAAAACACCTTGGCGGGGCTTGGCGCCCTTGGCGTCTTGGCGGTTGGCCCGGTCCGTAAGTGGGGTACTCAGCGTTCGATGGTGGGGAGCTCGGGTTCGAGGAAGCCGACTTGGTGGCCTAGGTCTCGCACGAAGTCGATGAGGCCTCGGTAGTTCCTGAGCTGCTCGCAGTAGCGGTTGTCCGAGCAGAGTAGGGGATCGTTGCTCGGGGTGCTGATGCCGTCTCTCGCGACGATGGGACGGCCCTGGGCGTCGCGGTGCACCTCGCACGTGCCGTCGCCGAGATCGTCGTTTTCGTAGGCGAGGCACGTGAGGTGGTTCGCCCATTGCAGCATTTTGGCGGCGATGCCCTTGTCGTACGTCTTGCCGAAGATCGTTTCCTCGCCGAACGCGCGCGCGTAGTAGCGAACGTCGGTGTCGGGGTCGACCCAGCCGACGTAGTTTTGCGCGACGTCGGGATCGATGTCCTCGCCGATTTTCCAGAGGCGCATCATGTCGACGAAGTCGAGCACCTGGCTCTCGGGCATGTAGACGTACGCCCAAAACGCCAAGAACTTCTGGATCTCGAAGCCGAGCTGCGGCTCGACGGCGACGCTTCCGGGCGGCGTGCCGAGCAAGACGGCTTCGCTCAACGTGTCGCGGCAAAGGTAATTGCCCGAGCTCGGGAAGCAGTGCTCCGGGCCGTCTTTGGGCACGAACGACGCCCAGCCGATCGGGTGGAGGGGCACGCGATCCGCGCCGTCGCTGAGCTCGGGCCGGTTGTTCTGATCGGCGGTGATACGCGGCGCGACGAGCGCAAAATCCTCGGTCAAAAGCGTGCCGATGAGGCGGCGCATGCCCTCGGGGAAGAGGTTCGCGAAGTTCGTGAATTGCCAGCGGCCGTCGATTCCGTCCCAGCGCGTGAACGCCATGGGCGCCCGGTAAGCGGCGTTCAGCATCATGTCGAAGACGTACGTCTTCTCGTAATACGAGCCGGCCTGGTTGATGTAGTCGAAGTACCAGTAGCCCTGCCCGTACTCGAAGCCGTTGTTCAGCGGCCGGCCGCCGAACGTTACGTCCTGACCGAGGAAGGTCGTGCCGTTCGGGATCGAGAACTGAATGGCGCGCGGGTTCGGGTTCGCGCCGATGCGATCGAACGCAGCGAGGTACATGCCGTCCGAGCCCGGCATGGTGTAGTGAACGCCGGTCTGGGGACGGGTGAGGACACGGATGAAATGGTCGAACACGGCGCCGGCGGCGACCGCCTGCTCGCGCATGAAGCCGCCTTCGCCTTCGTAGATGGCGAGCACGGCGGCGTGACTCGTTCCGAAGTTCTTGGCGAGCTCACTCGAGTAGTAGTCGTGGATGATCGAGAGCCCCTGCGCGAAATTCGCGAGCTTCATGTGATAGCGCCCCAGATCGTTCTGGTAGGCGTTCACGATGCTGAAGCCGGAGCGTCCGTTGCGGAAGTTGTTCCAGACGTGGCCGTTTTCGTACTGGTTGATGAAAAAGAGCGTCTGCTCGTACACGTCGGCGCCGGCGTCGCGCGTGAGGATCGCGGGCGACCAACCGTCGCGGAATTCGTCGGACGCGAACGAGTACGGCACGCGCACGTAGGAGCGTCCGCTGCCGTTGTCGCGCGTGCGGGCGCGACGCGGTGAGTAGTACTGCGGATCGCGGATGTACGACGGATCCGTCGCGAGATCGGGCTGGAGCTCGCGCCACGAGTAATAGTCGACGTGCGGCCGGCGGCAGACCTCGTTGTTGATGATCTCGCCGTCGAACACGGGGTCCCAGACGCCGTAACGCTCCTCGTTCCAACCAGGGGGCGGCCTGAGCTCGTCCTCCGTCGCCGCGCGGCAGCCGTCGACGAGCCCGAAGTAGTTGTTCCACATCGAGTAGTGGAGCGTATTCACTCCCGTCGCGCCGCCGACGTCGACGTTCTGGGGAATCAAGTAGCCCGGGTAATCGACGAAGTCGTTGGCGGCCGAGCCGGGATCGCTCGGTGGGCTCGCGCAGCCGCCGGCGGGGCACGTGAGATCTTTCCGCACGTCGACGACGTCGCCGTAGAACATGCGCGCCGCGGCGTAGTCGTAGATGCCGAGGCCGAGCCAGTCGTGCGTGAGCTCGCCCGAGTAGTCCATCACCGTGGTCTGGGCCCAGGTGTAAATGGAGTTGTCGACCTCTTCGGGGGTGAGCGCGTCGAAGTAGCGCGGTCCGACGCAGTCTTGTCCCGTCGGATCGGTGGTCGGCGCCGTGCATTCCGTGGTGACGCCTTGCCCCGACGAGCTCACCTTGGAGCGGAGCTGCCAATATTGCGGGCGATAGTTGAACTTGTCGAAGCTCGACGTGAAGTTGTGCCGCTCGCCGATGGTGTGACCCATCTCGTGCAGGAGCACGCCGTAGTGCATGCGGCCGCGCACGTAATTCCACATGCGATTGGCGCGCGCCGCCTGGTCGGCCTGCGACGCCGAGCGATCGAAGACGCCGAACTTTCGCTCGAAGAGCTTGCCGAGCGCCGGCATGCTGCTCGGCTCCGGGGCGTCCGCTTCGTACAGGCACATGCCGTTCTGAGCGAGACGGCGTTGCACGGCCTCCTCCACCTCGATCACCTTGCGCGCATTGGCACGGCGCAGCGGTGAGACGATGTCGAGCGCCGCCGCGCTGTTCGTCGCCGGATCGACGCCCGCGGCGTCGTACCACATGGGGCCGACGAGCTCGGCTTCGAGCGGCGTGTCCTTCACGGCGTTCATGCGCGCGGCGAACGTCGCGGCATTGGAGCCTCCGAGCGACGGCGGCGCGAGTCCGGGACGGAGCGCGGATTTCAGCGCGTGAGCGCCGAGCGACGGGTTCAACATGGCTCGGAGCTCGGGAGCTTTGCCGAAGAGCTCCGCGTCGCTGTCGAGCATGCCGAGCATGCGCCGATCGATTTCGTCCTTGGACATCAAGAACTGGCGGCTGCCTTCCGCCGAGCTCTCTTGGCGGATGCGATCACGCACGTATTGCCCGCTCAGGATTTCGGGCGTCGCGAGCTCGCCGGCGAACCAGCGCGCCTTGTCGACGATGCGCTGCGCGCGCTCGTCGGTGACGGCGTTGTACACGTTGATGCTCGCCTGGATGATCTCGCCCGTGAGCGGATCGGCCCACGACGGACCGAAGCCCCAGGGCGACGAATCCTCCGGCGTCGGCCAGATGTTGATCGAGTGATAGCGAATGTCGCCGGGACGAGTGACCTTCCCCTGTGCTCCGCACGAAGGGTCGTCGTTCTTCGAAACCGGATTGTGGCAGAACGCGATCACGGGCTCGATGGCGGCGACGCCGCTTCGAGGCTCGCAGCGCGGCGAGCTTCTGCCCGATTCGTCCCAGCAGCGGTTCAGCGCCCGCACGTTCTCGAGCTCGGCTTCCTCTTCTTGATCGATGAAGAAGGTGGCTTGGCACGCGAGCTCGACGTTGCCGTCGGCGTTTTGGAGCTCCCGCGAGAAGGTCTTGACGAACGGCGAGCGGCGCGTCGACGCGCCTTGCGTGCGCCGGCACTCGGCTTGGCGCGCCGCCTGAACGGCCATGCGCATCGCCGCGTCCCACTCTTCGGTCGCGAGCTTGCTCTGCTCGACGATCACCGAGTCGTTGTTCGACATGTGGTGATGCCACGCCACGGTGCGGACCTCCCGCTGCGCGTACGGCAGGGTACAGGCGCGCGCGATGGGATTGCAGCGCGAGCCCGCGCCCGCCGCTTCGCACTCGTCGTCCGTGCCGTTCACGTCGTCGTCGCGCGTCGGATCGGCGGAGGGATCGTACGGTCCGTCGGCGGCACAACCGATGAGCGCGCCGCGTTCGTCCTTCGCGAACGATTCTTCCCACACGTTGTAGCGCTGGGCGAAGCGATACCAGGCCTCGTCGACGACGCCGTAGTGGTTGTCGTAGCCCTTGCGATCCACGGTGAAGATGCCGAACGCGTCCATGCGCGCGCCGTCCCAGTGAAGGGGCTCGTACTCGTGGTACCCCTTCTCGCCCGGCTGCTTCACCTTCGAGAAGGAGAGGCGCACCTTGATCTCGCTCGACTCGCAGGTGCCGGTTTCCGCGCGGCCGCTCATGACGAGCACGCCGCGCCAGAGGCACGTCGGCAGCGTCTGCCCGTCGAGCCTGAGCTCTTTCGGCGTCACGAACACCTTCTGCGTCACGTCGAAGTAGCCTTCGTCCGTCGAGAACACCGGGGCGTCCGGATTGGCCGGGTCGTTCACGTAGTAGGCGAGCGGCTCGACGCCGTAACTCGGGCCTTCGAACAGGGAGTTCTGGGCGAGCGGATCCCACCAGATCGAAGCGGTGACGAGGTTGATCGCCCAATCGACGCGGAAGAACGACCGCTCGTTCCAAGGTCGATCGGAGGTGTTCTCCTCCACCACGTTCAGCTCTTCGCCGGTCGACGGGTTGTACGAGCGCCGGATGTCGAAGTGACTCGTGATGGGGAACGCCGCGATGACCTGCCCGTCGTTGGTGCGGCGGGACCCGCGGCCGTCCGCGCCCGTGTACGTTTCGTACGTGGCGCGCGCGAGCAGCCGATCCTCGGCGATCTCCCACTTCAGGCGCTTGAGGCCGCCCGCCATGCCGCTGAACAGTCCGTGATCGACGCCGTACGGGACGTCGATGACGGTCGCGGCGGAGTAAAACTCGGGATCGTCGGTCGGGTCGGAGAGACTCTTGCCGACGAAGAACGATTTCTCGAGCGCGTTCGGCTGAACTCGATTGATGGGCGGTCGCTCTTCGGCGCACGCGCCGAGCATCAGCGGCAAAGCGAGAGCAAACCTCGAAATCCGACCCGAGGAGAGCTGAATGCGGGGCATCATGGAGGCTCCTGAGGAAGGGTGAACGATAGCACGGCCGTTCCCGTGACTCGGTCAGGCTCGGTAGGTCCCGAGACCCGGGGAGTGTGAAGGACGCGCACACTCTCCACCGAGACCTCGCTCCCACTCGGGCCAGCCGTCGAAAGCACGAAAAGGGCTTCTTTTGCGGAAGAATGTTGCCGGAGTGAATCTGACGCGCTGCGCGCGCGGCCGGCGCGGGGGTCAGCGTGCTCGGCCGCGGCGATCGTTCACACGGACCTCGACGGCGCGCGCGTGGGCCTCGAGTCCTTCGGCGCGTGCGAACGTCGCGATGGCCGCACCCTGCGCGCCGAGCGCGTCGGCCGTGTACTCGATGATCGAGGTGCGCATCACGAAGTCGTAGACGCCGAGGGGCGAGGCGTAGCGGGCCGCGCCGCCCGTCGGGAGGACGTGCGACGGCCCCGCGAGATAGTCGCCCGCGGCTTCGGGCGTCTGGTTTCCGACGAAGATGGCGCCCGCGGCGCGAATCGCCCCGACGAGCTCGCGCGGGTCGCGCGTCTGTACGGCCACGTGCTCGGGAGCAAGTTCGTTCGTCACGCGCGCGAGCGCGTCGCGGCTCAGAACGACGAGCGCGGCGCCCTGTCCGGCCACGGACGCGTCGGCGATGGCGCGTCGCGGCAACACTCGGAGCTGCTCGTCGAGCTCGCTCTGGACGCGGGCGACGAGCTCCCGGCTCGTCGTGACGAGCAGCGGGTAGGCGGCCTCGTCGTGCTCGGCTTGAGACAGGAGATCGGCGGCCACGACCGCGGCGTCCGCCGTGTCGTCGGCGACGACGAGGATTTCGCTCGGCCCCGCGATGCTGTCGATGCCGACCTCGCCGAAGACCAGCCGTTTGGCGGCGGCGACGTAGATGTTGCCGGGCCCGACGATCTTGTCGACCCGCGGCACGGATTCGGTCCCATAAGCGAGCGCGGCGATGGCCTGCGCGCCGCCCGCGTCGAGCAGTGAGCTCACTCCGGCGAGATGACAGGCGGCGCGGACCTCGGCGCTCGTGTCGGGCGATGCGACGACGATCTCCCGCACGCCCGCGACGGCGGCCGGGATCGCGCTCATCAGCACGCTCGAGGGGTAGCGCGCCTTGCCGCCCGGGGCGTAGACGCCCACGCGGGCGAGCGGTTCGACCCGCGTCGCGAGGCTCACGCCGTCCTCGTCATAGGCAAAACCGAAGAGTCCCTCGCGCTGCCGCTCGTGGAAGCGGCGGATCCTCTCGGCGGCGAGGACGAGCGAGGCGCGGAGCGGCTCGGGCAGCGACGCGAGCGCTTCCTTGCCGCCGTAGTCCTTCACGAGAAACCGCTCGGGTTTGCGGTTCTCGAAGCGCTCCACGGCGCGAGCGAGCGCGCGATCGCCCTCACTCCGCACGTCCGCGAGGATGGCGCGCACGGCCGGCTCCACGCGCTCGAGATCCGTTTCGCCCCGGCGGCGCAGTCGAGCCATGAGCGCGTCGAAATCGCCGGTCCCCTCGACGACGACGGTGAGTTTTGCGGCCGTCGTCACGTCCAGTGCCCGGCTTTCGCCGCCGCCGGATCGTATTCGCGGATGCGCGACACGAGTGCCTCGCGGAAGACCTGCTCGTCGTCCATGTCGACGCTGCTTTCGGGAAAATCCTTGGCGGCGTCCATGGTGACCGCCAGAATTCTCAGGAACATCGCGAAGCTCGAAGCGCAGAGCCGCGGCTTCCACGTGTCGGTGCCGTTCATGGCGGTGAACACCGAGCAGTCGCCTTCGGCATCGGGGCTCGACACGTCGAGGAAGTACGGATCGCCGAGCAGCGTGCTGTGGGCGATGACGATCCAACTCGAGCGCCAGCCGTTCGGCGCGGTTCCGGTCAGCGCCGAGCCGTCCTCTGCGAGGCAAAAGCCCTTCTGCTCGTGGAGCAGCCGTTCCGAAGGGATGAGCTCGACGCGCTCGACGGGCGTGCGCGTTTCGACCTGCAGCGGATCGGCTTCCAGTAGAAACTCGCGAAAGCGGCGTGGGATCCGCAGGCGCGAGCGGAGCGTCTCCACGCGTGCGGGATCGGCCTTTCCGAACTCCGCGCGCAGGTGACGACGTCCGAAGACTTCTTTGAGGGCTTTCAGGGATTCGGCGAGATCGCTGTCCATCGGCAGACGAGCATCGGTGGGGGAAAAAGCCCGGCACGTGGGCGTTTTGAGGGCGTCGACCCGGCAGGATCTCTACTTGTACCGGGCCATGACGCAAGCCGGCGCAGCCTCGAAAACGACCGAGGGCACGAAAAACGGTCACACGCGCGCTCGAAACCGGCCCGCCGGTGGGTGGCCTCGATTTCAGAAGGTGTAGCGGATCTGTCCGGTTCCGAGCAGCGCGAGGGCCGCGCCCCCGCCGGTTTCCCGGGTCAGCCCGGCACCGTACGTGCGGAGCCCGCCGCGCACGCCCAAGCTGAGGTGGGGATTGATGGGGAACCACTCGAACCCGAGCTCGCCGCCGAAGTAGAGGTTCGGCTCATCGGCGTTCGGGTAACCGTAGATCGAGAGGACGTTCTGCTCCGAGACGAACGCGATGCCGAGGCTACCCTGTCCGAGCAGGCCGAACGTGTCCGAGAGCGCGACGGAAAGCCGAAGGCCGGCGCCGGCCGCCAAATGGAAAAATGCTCGGGGCGGCGGCGGGCGGCTCGCGTACGCCGTCGAGGCGAACGCGACGTCCGACTCCACGAAGGGCATGAGCCACGGCAAGACCTCGTAGCCCACACGCACCTGGAAGAGCGGCGCGAGGGGCATGATGTGCTTGAGCTCACTCAGGTGATTGACGAAGCCGACGCCACTCTCGACCGTGAGGCCGTGGCGGCGCGGCGCGGGCAAGGGCTCCTCGTCGCCTTCGTCTGCACCGGTGTCCACGGGTTTCGCGCCCGGCTCCGCGTCGAGCCAGCTCTCGATTTCATCGGTCGTGATCTGGCGTTCGCGCGACTCCGCGGCCGCCGCCTCGCGCACGCCCGTGAGCAACAGGGTGAGCGCGCTCGCGCAAAGGGCCGCCCGGCGAAGCATCGACCCCCGAAACTAACACAGCCCGGTCAGCCCATGAAATCTTTACGAGACGCGAGGGAGACGAGGGGAATGCCTTTTTCGCGGATGGTTTCGGCGCCGCCCTCCATGCGGTCCACGAGGGCGGCGATGCCCACGACCTCGGCTCCGACTTTGGTGAGGGCGTCGACGGCCTTGAGGCTCGAGCCGCCCGTCGTGATCACGTCTTCGAGGAGCGCGACGCGAATGCCCGGGCGAAGCGAGCGATCGCCTTCCACGAGCTTTGCCGAGCCGTGATCTTTCTGTTGCTTCCGAACGTAGAAGGCGGGGAGATTTTTGCCGCGCTGAAAGCTCACGAGCGAGACGGCGCTCGCGAGCGGGCAACCGCCGAGCTCGACGCCGGCGACGGCGTCCGCGGCAGGAAGCTCGCCAATCAGATCCAAGAGGAGCTCGCCGACGAGCGCGTGGCCTTCCGCCGTCAAGATCGTCTGCTTGCAGTCGATGAAGAAGTCGCTCTCCTTGCCGGAGGCGAGAATCACTTTCTTGCGTTCGAAGCTGCGCTCGCGCAGGAGCTCGACGAGCCGCAGCCGCTTGATGTCGTTCATGGCGGCCGTACTTTTCTCTCGGGAGCTCGGTCCGGGCTACTCCTTTTTCTTCTTTTTCGCGCGGGCCCCCTTTGCGAGCGCCGGCACGACCGGGGGCGGCGGCGCTTCGCGCTCCGGCTTTGCTTCGAGCAGCGGCGGGTCCTCGAGCGGTTCGAAGCGCGGAGGCGCCGGGGGTTGTGCCGCGCGGCTCACGTAGGTCTCGGGCGCGCGAGCGGCTTGCCCCGCCGGGCGCCGGGCCGCTCCGGGGAACGGCTCGCCTTCCGTGCGGACGACACCCCGGACGAGCGCGCCC
>DASUTR010000133.1:0-3711 GCA_036374535.1 Polyangiaceae bacterium | reverse complement strand
CGCACGATTGGCCCGCGCGTCGGCCTCACCGCGCAGACGGATCCGAACAGCTACCCGATCCCGACGGGCGCGAACATCGGCGGTAACCTCCAGTACTTCCAGAACCTCGAGCTCGAGATTCCGCTCGTCGAATCGGTCGGCTTGCGCGGTGTCGTCTTCACCGACGCGGGTAACGCCTGGAACCTCGAGGAAAACTACTGCAAGTCCGGCGGCGGCGCGGTCGAGTTCCCCGAAGTGAGCCCGTGCTTCGACGGCTTGAACAGCCTCGCGCAAGTCCGCACCTCGTGGGGCTTCGGCTTCCGCTGGTTCTCGCCGCTCGGTCCGCTGCGCTTCGAATGGGGTTTCCCGTTCGATCCGCTGTCGTACGAAGAGTCGAGCGTGTTCGAGTTTACTATCGGGAATTTTTTCTAGGTCTTGGCGCGGGGCTGATGCGCCAGGCAAGGAGAGATGCCTCATCCGGAGCGGTTCGGCGGCCCGGACGCCCGGCGTCCGTCGCAACCTGAGAGCAGACCGCGCCTGGCTTCGCCAGCTCGTGTAGGGCCCCGCCTCAATTCCGGATCGTGATCTGCTCGTGCCAAGGACATCCGCGGCGATCCAGCGCGTTCGCTTCGCGACCGGACGTTTCCATCCTGAGCTGCCTTCGATGACGAAACACGCGAACGGAAGCGCCCTCGGAGACGGAAACCCGCGACGGGGACGCCCTTACGGACGGCGTCCTCTCGCGATAGAACTTCCTTGGATCTAGGGGCGACCTCCGTTGGCAAGCCGTTCCACGACCTTTCGACTGCGCGACGCGACGGCGACGCTTCATCTCGGCGACGGCATCGCGTGGATGAACGCGCGCAAACCGTGCTCGATTCAAGCGATCGTGACCGATCCCCCGTACGGGCTGCGCGAGTATACGAAGGGTGAACAGAAGAAGCTCCGCGCGCGGCGGGGCGGCGTATGGCGCATTCCGCCGACGCTCGACGGGCACACGCGAAGTCCCCTGCCCCGCTTCACGGTGCTCACCGGACGGGACCTCGCCGCGCTCGAAGCGCTGATGACGGCGTTCGCGGCGGCGGCGCTGCGCGTCCTCGCGCCCGGCGGGCACGTGTTCATCGCGTCGAATCCGCTGCTCTCGCACGCCGTGTACAGACCGCTCGCGCTCGCCGGCTTCGAAACTCGCGGCGAGATCATCCGGCTCGTCACGACGCTTCGCGGCGGCGATCGCCCGAAGAACGCCCATCGCGAATTCGCGAACGTGACGGTGCTACCGCGCTCGGGTTTCGAACCGTGGGGCCTGTTTCGAAAGCCGTGCGAGGGCCGCGTCGAGGACAACCTCCGAAAATGGAAGACCGGCGGGCTCCGGCGCGCGAGCGAAACATCGCCTTTCAGCGACGTGATCAAGAGCGCACCGACGCGCGCCGGAGAGCGCCGTATCGCGAACCATCCATCGCTGAAGCCGCAAGCCTTCATGCGCGCGCTCGTGCGCGCGTCGTTGCCGCTCGGTGAAGGCGTGGTGCTCGATCCGTTCGCGGGCGGCGGGTCGACGCTCGCCGCCGCGCTCGCCCTCGGCTATTCGAGCGTCGGCGTCGAGCTCGATCCGGCGTACTTTCGCGTCGCGACCCGGGCCCTGCCGCGCCTCGCTCGCCTCGAAACCTAGGGAAATCGCAAGCGAGCATGCTCGCGGCATGGTATGGGGACCGTCTCATGGGAGACGCGGAGCGCGACGAATCTCCGACCACCCCGCCGAAGGCGATTCGGCCGGGGCCCGTGAGCGGAACGCGCGCCGAGCCCGAGCCGAGCATCCCCATCGACGTCTCGACGACCGAGCTTTCGATCACCGAGCCGTCGGCGCGGGATCCGAACACTCTCATGTCGCTGCCGAAGCCCGAGCCGAGCGACGGCCTGCCCCACGCCGGGGTTCGCGGCCTCGAAGATCGCCTCGACGCGCTCGAGCTCCGCGTGCGCGAGCTCGAGAACCGGCGCGATCCACTGGGCCAGACGCGCACGACGCCGTGGTGGTTCTGGTTTCTCTTCCTGTTCGGACTCGCCGCGACGTGGCGCCTTCTCGAGGCCCTGAAATAGCCGTCCCGCTGGCGCTGCCAAGTCGCTGACATTGCTCGGTTTTTTGCCGCATTTTCCACCCCGATCCGGCGATTGAGCGGAGCCGCTCGATGCGGTACGCCGAGGAGTCTTTTTAGGCCTTCATGGAGAACGAACAAAAGCCCCCCGAGCCCCCGGCCCATCCCCAGGAACAGCCCGTGAGCATCCAGGACGAGATGCGCACGTCGTACCTGGACTACGCGATGAGCGTCATCATCGGTCGCGCCATTCCGGACGTGCGCGACGGCTTGAAGCCCGTGCACCGCCGCATCTTGTACGCGATGCGCGGTTTGAATCTCGCTCCGGGCGGCCAGTACCGAAAATGCGCGCTCGTCGTCGGTGAAGTGCTCGGAAGCTTCCACCCGCACGGCGACGCCAGCGTCTACGACGCGCTCGTTCGCATGGCGCAGTCGTTCAGCATGCGACACATGCTCGTCGACGGGCAGGGCAACTTCGGGTCCGTCGACGGCGATCCGGCCGCGGCTTATCGCTACACGGAATGTCGCCTCGCGCGCATCACGGTGGATCTCCTCGCCGATATCGAGCGCGATACCGTGCCGTTCCAGCCCAATTTCGACGCCACGCGCGAGGAGCCCATCGTGCTCCCCGCACGCTTCCCGAACCTGCTCGTGAACGGCTCGGGCGGCATCGCCGTCGGCATGGCGACGAACATTCCGCCGCACAACCTCGTCGAGGTGATCGACGCGACGATCCATCTCATCCACAACCCCGAAGCGCCCGTCGAAGACCTGATGACCCACGTGAAGGGTCCCGATTTTCCGACCGCCGCGCAGATCTACGGGCGCGCGGGCATCTACCAGGCGTACAAGACGGGTCGCGGCAGCATCGTGATGCGCGCGCGCACCGAGGTCGAGAAGGTTTCGGGCAGCTCCGAGCGCGAGCAGATCGTCGTCACCGAGATCCCGTACCAGGTGAACAAGGCGCGCCTGCACGCGAAGATCGGCGAGCTCATGCGCGACAAGCGCATCGAGGGCATCAAGGAAGCGCGCGACGAGAGCGACCGCGAGGGCATGCGCCTCGTCATCGAGCTGAAGAAGGACGTCTTCCCGCAGGTCGTCCTGAATCAGCTCTACCAGATGACCGACATGCAGGCGTCGTTCGGCATCATCAACCTGTCGATCGTGGACGGGCGCCCCGCCGTGCTCGATCTCAAGCAGACGCTCGAGCACTTCGTGTGGCACCGGCGCGAGGTCGTGAGCCGCCGAACGCGCTTCGAGCTCACCGAAGCCGAGGGCAAACGCGAAGTCGTCGAAGGCCTCGGCATGGCCGTGACCGAGGTCGATCTCGTGATCAAGACCATCCGCGAGTCGAAGGACCCCGACGAAGCCAAAGAGCGCCTCATGCAGCTGCCGCTCCGGGGGCTCGAGGAGTTCGTGCGCCGCGCGGGCCGCCCCGAGGCCGAGATCGCGCTCGCGCAGAAGCGCGCCGACTACCGGCTGAGCGAGCGTCAGGCCAAGGTCATCCTCGAGATGCGGCTCGCCCGCCTGACGGGCCTCGAGCGCGAGAAGCTCGCGACCGAGTACGCCGAACTCTGCGAAGAGATCGCACGCCTGCAGACGATTCTCGGCGACGAGAAGGTCCTCTTCGACGTGATCGTGAAGG
>DASUTR010000132.1:0-5216 GCA_036374535.1 Polyangiaceae bacterium | reverse complement strand
CGCTGGTATCCGACGCTCGCGGAGGCGGCGCAGGCGGTGCTGTACGCCGGGATCGGTCAGTTTCTCGACGAATTCGAGCCGGCGGTGAACGCCGCGCTCGCGCGCGGACTCCTCACCGAGGCCGACGTCGAGCGCGCCATCCGGCCGAACTTTCGCGTGATGATCCGGCTCGGGTTGCTCGATCCGCCCGAGCGCGTGCCGTACACGAAGATTCCCGAAAAAGAGCCCTGGAACGAGGCGAGCTCGCGCGAGCTCGTGCGGCGCGTGACGCAGAAGTCCATCGTGCTCTTGAAGAACGACGGAGCGCTCCTGCCGCTCGACGAGCGCACGCTGCGCTCGATCGCGGTCATCGGTCCGCTCGCCGACGAGGTCTTGCTCGATTGGTACAGCGGAACGCCGCCGTACGCCGTCACGCCGCTCGCGGGGATTCGTGCGCGGCTCGGCGAGCGCGTGGAAGTTCGTTCCGCGAAGAACGAGGCGGAAGCGGTCGAGCTCGCCAAGGAGAGCGACGTCGTGCTCGTGGTGGTGGGCAATCCACCCGAGGCGGGCGCGAGTTTCGGAAAGGCGGCGCACCCCACGTACGGGAAGGAAGCCGTCGATCGTTCCGAGATCACGCTGCCCGAGGAACCCTTCATCGCCGAGGTGCTCGACCAAAATCCGCGCACCGTCGTCGTGCTCGTGTCGAGCTTCCCGTACGCCGTCGGCTGGACGAAGGAGCACGCGCCCGCCATCGTGCACCTCACGCACTCTAGTCAGGAAATGGGCAACGCGCTCGCCGACGCGCTATTCGGAGACGTGAACCCGGGCGGGCGATTGGTCCAAACCTGGCCGCGCTCGCTCGCCGATCTGCCGCCGATGCTCGACTACGATATCCGGCACGGCCGCACGTATCTCTACTTCGAAGGCGACGCGCTGTTTCCGTTCGGATACGGACTCTCGTACACGACGTTCGAGTATTCGAAGCTCCGGACTCCGAGCGGGCGGCTCGACGCGAAAAGACCCCTCGACGTGCTCGTCGACGTGACGAACACGGGCGGCCGCGCCGGAGACGAGGTGGTGCAGATGTACGCGCGCTACGTCTCGTCGGGCGTGAAACGGCCGCTCCAGCAGCTCGTCGGGTTTAGCCGGGTGACGCTCGCCGCCGGCGAGACGCGCACCGTCACGCTGTCGCTCGACGCGGGCGAGCTTGCCTACTGGGACGCCCGCTCGCAGCGCTTCGTCGTCGAGCCCGGAGAGGTCGAGGTGCGCATCGGGCGTTCGTCCCGCGACATCGAGCTCACGAAGACGCTCGTGGTGGAAGCGGCAACGGACGCTTCGGAGTAGCGCGACGCTAGCGTCCGCGTCGTGACGGTTTGCCAGCGCCGCTCTTCGGCTTTCCGCGCGGAGCGGCGGGTTTGGGGACCGGGCAGGTGATGGGTTGGCCGTCCTTGTCGCAAACGAACCGGAGGTCTTTGGCCTCGGTTCGAGAGTAGCGGTGGCCGTCGGAACACTTGCATGGTTTCGTGGGCATCGGTCGTTCCCTTCCGTCAGTCGCCGAACGCGATATCGGCAGGTACGCTCAGTACGAGGCCGCCGGCGAAGGCGATTCGGTCTTTGGTGTTCGTGAGGTCGAAGGGCAGCGCGGCGCCGGCGTGAACGCCGACGCCGAACGGTACGGAGGAGCCGAGCTGGCGGCGGCCGAAGGTGGCGCCGGCGAGCCAGTATTGTTCGTCTTCGCTCTCGGTCGCCTCGCGGATGACGGCGTCGAGAAAGCCGCCGACGAACCCGCCGAGCTCCCAGTCATTTCGATCGCCGAAGCGATACGCAAGGCCGAATTTTTCGAGCAGCGTGAGGTGGAAGGTCTCGTCGTCGTCGAACGTCGTGATGGCCGTGGCGCCGAGGCCGACGTTGAAGAGAAAGGGCGTTCTCGACAGCGGATCGAGCTCGAGGGCCTTCGAGTAGGCCTTCGTCGCGAGCCGGCGGCGATCGGCGTCGGTGGGATTTTCGATGATGACGTAGTCGAGCAGCGGGTCGTAGACGGCCCCGATGAGCACGCGTACGCCGCAGCGAAGGTCCGACGCCGTCTCGCGGTCCGCGCACGCGATGGGAATCAGCTGCCGGTCGAGAAATGGATCGACGAGAGGGCGAATTCGCCTGGCACCTTCCGCGAGCACGACGCGCGAGAAATCGAACTTTTCGTCTTTGACGAGCGGCTCGAACGCGTCCTCGAGGAGCGCGAGGATCGAGCCGAAGTCGTCGCTTCCGGCGAGGTGGCTGGCGGCGCCGCGCAATACGAGCAGAAGACTCGAATAGCCGACGTTTGCGTCGATTGGTGCCGCGAGGGCGACGCGGGCTCCGCCCGTCGCGAACTCGACGCGCTGGTCGGGAGACCATTTCGCGTAGTCCGTAGCAGGAGCGACGCCCGCCGGAGGCGTGAGCAACGCCGCGAAGGGGCCTCCCGCGGCAAAGACGTCGAAACCGCCGGGCAGCGAGAGCTTTCGGCAGAGTCCCATCGGACCCACTTCGATGTTGTGCCCGAGAGCGGAGGCCACGGCTTGGTACTCGCACGTTCGACGCGCGGAGCTCGGAGAGAACCGACTCTCGAAGACGGCATGAATCTCGGCCGTATGTCGGTCGTACTGTCGCTCGAGCGCTTCCGCTTTCGACGCCGGCGTCGTTTCGTCCGGCGGCGCGACGCCGCTCGGAAGCGTGAGCTCGAGCTCCGGCTTGTCCGACCCGAACCGGGTGCATTTCGCCGTTCCCGGCGTGGGCGCCGGTTCCGTCATGGAGCAGAGCGCGCCATTCCGGTCGTGCGCCGCAATGGCCCGCGCGAGCGCGCGGAGCGCGAAGTCTTCGAGGTGCCGCCTGAGCTTGGTCTCGTTGCGGTCGCGCGCGTAATCGACGAGAAGCGCACCGAGAAACGCCGGCAGCACGAGCGGGTCGAGCGTGGCGACGAGCGTCACATCGGTCCGATACGTGTTCGAGTATCGCTGGAGGTTCGCGGTCGCCTGGGCCAGCGGATGCCCCGCCGGGCAACCGGGGTCGGGCAGGTCCACCGGGATCCGAGCGAGCACGGCTTCCGGCAACGGTTCGAACGTGGCGAGGGCTTGCGAGAGCGTTACGAACACGCCGTAGCGCTCCGCGTTCCACGCGGTGAGTCGCGCCCGAGTCGCGGCGACGTTCGTGCATCGCGCGTCGCTCGGTGCGTTCGGAACGAGCACCGCGGCGAGCTCTTCGTCGGAGAAGATCGACTGGTCCTGCGGACTGTCGATGCCGGCGTAAAATGAATCGTACTTTCCGACCGCCTTGGCGACGGCGCCGTAGAAATCCGAGGGCGCCGAGCCGCTCAAGAGGTCCTTGAGTTGCTTGACCGCGACGAGCGCCTTGTAGTTCCGCACCTCGACGCCGTTCGCATTCTTGCAAGCGACCTTGAGGTCCTGGATGCGTTTTTCCAGATCCTTGCAGTCTTTCGTCGTCGAGCCGAGCGCCTGTGCGATGAGGCACGTGGAGATCTCGCCGGCGATCACCGAGGGCTTTTCCGGTACCGGGCTTCCCCCGCGGGTCGTGACGAGCTGGCACCGATTTTCGGTTTCATGGCCGAGGTCGGCAAGCAACGCATCGATGAGCCGCCGGGCGGCGTCCGTCGCGGCCGCCTGGGTGAGCGAGGTCGCGAGCTCGACGAGCGCCGCGGTCAGCGCTTCCTCGTCGACGCTTCCCTCGATGGCCATCTCGAAGGCGGCCGACGCGCTGTTCGTGATGGCTTTGCAGAGCTCGACGTTCGAAACGCCTTCCTCCTCGCAGATTTCCTGCAACTGGTCGGAGGCGACGCGCTTGGCGAGGGCCTTTGCGACGCGCTTGAACTCCGAGCTTACCTGCGGTGCCGCTCGTGCGGGCGCTGCGAGCGTGGCCAGGCACAGCGCGACCGCGACCATGTACGCCGTCGAACTACGGATCAGAGGCGTTGCCGCGGCCGCGATTCGCATGTGGCATTTCAGTTAGCCCGAAGCGCTGCATGAACGCAGTGGTCAATTATCAACGGCGTCGTGATAATCTCCGCTCGTCATCCCATGGGCCAGGGTTTCCGGATTCGTCTCTTGCTCTCGATTCTCGGCGCCACGGGAGTCGCGGGTGGCTGCGGAAGCCCGCCCGCGCCCGAGCCGACCTCCGCGCCGGCGCAGACGTTGCCGCTACCGCCGCCGACCGCCGAAGCGCCGCCACCCTCCGAACCGTCGCCGACTCCGGACGCGGGAGCGGCCGCTCCCGTCGAGGACGCGCCCCTCATCGCACCCAGCGCTCCTGCGCCGGCCCCCGAACCCGCCGAGCCGAAGCGCTCGCAGTCGCCCGTCAACCTGGTGACGGCGCGCGACGCTGCGTTCCTCGTCGACTACGCGAACTCCGACGCCAAGAAGAAGGCGCATGCGGCGTGCGAAACCGAGTCGAAAGGCGAGGCCGATAAACAGGGAGCGTGCCTCACGAAGGCGCGCGACAAATTCATGCCCGACGTCCTTCGGTTCAGGAAAGACTCCGAAACCAAGACGTCGCTCGTCGTCTACAAGCGCACGGGCTCCACGCTGCGCGAGCTCTGGACCGGAAACGTCGAGCTCAGCGAGCCGTCGCCGTCGAGCCTCAAAGTGAAGCTCGTCGGTAGCGGCAAAGGAACGCGGCCGCTCTGGCTCGGCAAGTCCGAGGTCGTCATCGACGTTCCCAACGAGTATTCGCTCGAGTTCGACGACCCGACGCTCGGCCACCTGCGTTACGACGCGAAGATCGGCCTCATCACGCAGTAGCACCGCGCGCGCTAAAACCAGCGGTTGTGCCGGAACCAGAACAGCATGCCGATGGGGATCGCGACGCACGTGCCGATCATCGCGTCCATCAAGAAGCGCGAGCGCGTCCAATCGTGAATGCCGGGCAAATCTTCGAAATTTTGTCCGAAGAAGCCGACGACGAACGAGAGCGGCAGGAAAACGGCGCTGAGCAGCGTGAGCGTCTTCATGATGTCGTTCGTCCGGTTCGAGACCGCCGAGAGGTAAGCGTCGCGCGCGTTGCCGATGAGGTCGCGGTTCGCGTCGATCGATTCGTTGATGCGCGCTAGGTGATCGTACACGTCGCGAAAGTAGAACGACGTGCGCTCGCTGATGCGCGTGTCACCGCGGCGCGCGAGCATCGCCATCGTGTCGCGCTGGGGCGAGATGAGTCTGCGCATGGTGACGAGGTGGCGCTTGAGCTCGAAGATG
>DASUTR010000131.1:0-6820 GCA_036374535.1 Polyangiaceae bacterium | reverse complement strand
CGGCGAAGGAACCGGAGCGCCCCACACCCTTCATCGTCTACCCGCTCATCGGGCTCGGCGTGGCGGGTCTCGCGAGCTTCGGCGTGTTCTCGTATCTCGGAAGCCAAAAGCAGACCGACCTCGAAGAGACGTGCGCGCCGCTCTGCAAGGACGAGGACCTCGAGCCCATGAAAAAGATGTACCTCATCGGCGACATCTCCGCGGGCGTCGGCGCCGCGGCGCTGCTCACGTCCGCGATCGTCTACTTTACCCGCCCCGAGAAAGCTCCGGCCGATGCGAGCGCCGCATTTTCCGTGAGTGTCGGCGCCGTGAGCGGCGGGCCGTTCGACTCGCTCGGGGTCAACGCTTCGGGCTCGTTCTGAAGGGACCGCGAGTCTTGGTAGAGCCGGGTCACGAGCAAGGACGGCTTCGATGATGGAGCGCTCGCGGAGCTCGGACCGCGTGTCGGGCGGTACGTACGAAGGCTCGGGTGAAATGTCGTTCACCCCGCTCGTCGGCTCTTCCGGCATGAGCTACCGGCCGTTCATGGAGATCGGCCGCGGTGGCATGGCCCGCGTGCTGCTTGCGCGCGCGAAGGGGCCGAGCGGGTTCACGAAGCTCGTCGTCCTGAAGACGATCCGCCGCGACGCTCTTTCGAACGTCGAGGTTCGACAGATGTTCCTCGACGAAGCGCGGCTGTGCGCGCGCCTCAACCACCCGAATCTCGTGCAGGTGTACGAGGTGAACCTTGCCGCGGAAGCGCCTTGCCTCGTGATGGAGTACCTCGACGGTAAGCCGCTTTCGGCGCTGCTCGCGGGCAAGGAGCTCACGAAGGCGATGCTCCTTTCCGTCATCTCGGAGGTCATGAGCGGCTTGCATCACGCTCACGAGCTCCGCAACTACGACGGAACCCCGCTCAATATCGTGCATCGGGACGTGAGCCCCCACAACGTGTTCGTCACCTACGACGGTGCCGCGAAGATCCTCGATTTCGGTATCGCGCGCATGGCGACGGCCGTCTCGGAAACCGCGACGGGCGAGGTGAAGGGCAAGCTCACGTACATGGCCCCCGAACAGCTCCTCGGCGAGGAGCTCGACCGTCGCGCGGACATCTTCGCCGTGGGCAGCATGCTTTGGGAAGCCGCCGTCGGAAAGCGGCTTTGGGAGGGCGTGCCCGAGGCGACGCTGATGCATCGCCTCGCCTCCGGGGACATCCCGCGTCCGAGCAAACACGGGCCCATCGATTCGACGCTCGAGCGCATCATCGTGAAGGCGACGGCGCCGAATCGCGAGGAACGGTACCGCACCGTCGCCGACTTGCAACGCGACCTCGACGAGTTTCTCGGGCGCACGAACAGCCGTATCTCGATGCGCGACGTGGGACGCGTGCTCGGTGAAGCGTTCAAGGCGGAGCGCGAGGGGAACGCCGACGTGATCCGGCGCTCGTTGCAGTACTCGCTGCCTCCCACGGCGGCCGACGCCGAGGTCGAGATCGAAGAAGAAACGCCGCCGGCGCGACGCGCGCGCTTCGGTGTGGCTCTGCTCGTGCTGCTCGCGGCCGTAGCGGCGGGTACGGTGATCGCGAAGCGGGGTCTCCCGAAGTTCGAATCCGAGACCGTCACCGCGAGCGCTCCCGCATCCGTGACGATCGTCGTGCGCGCCCGCCCGTCCGCGGCCACGATCGAGGTCGACGGAAAGCCGGTCGGAACGCGCAGCGCCACGTTGCGCGTGCTCCCCGACGCGGGAGAGCACAGCATTCGGATCACGGCGCCCGGCCACGCGACGGAGACGCGCCTCGTGCCCTTCGATCGCGATCGCGAGCTCGATATTTCGTTGCGCGAGCTCGCGCCGGAGCCCGAGGCCGCGCCCGTGGCGGAACGCCCGGCGCCGAGTGCGTCCACGCCGAGCCGGAGCCCGCGAGCGAGCGCGCCTTTCGCGCGCGCACCCGTCGTACGGACGCCGCAAGTGGCGACGAGCACCCCGCCGGTGGCGAGCACGGTCGCGGCGCCGAGTGGCGACGCGTGCAAGCCGCCGTATTACTTCAAAGACGGAATCAAGACGTACAAGCCCGAGTGCTTGTGAGCGCGTGTGCGCCGCTGTGAGCGGAAAAGCCGCTCGCATTTGAATTCGTACTAACGAGCCGCGTCGTCATTCAACTTGTAAGACGGTGTCGTACGCGCTCTGACAGTCGTACAACCTAACTGTCAGACGTGCGCGAAATCACCGTCAAATCGGCCGTCAGAGAAATCCGCCCGATCCTCCGCGCACGCGTCCATGCGTCCATGCGTCCATGCGTCCATAGAAGTTACATCGTAAAGAGAACGTAACTGACACGGAGCCTGACGCGAGACACTTGAGATTCGGATAGGGTTCGCGTAATGTGAAGATTGCGGTGTGTTCGTCCGGAGGATCTCCGGGCGCACGGGACGAGAAGAACGTGCCGCACGAAGTCGTACGTGTAGGGGGTTTTCTACTCGAAAAGGAGCATTCGGAATGTTGCGTACTCGAACGCTTGCCGCTGTGTCCCTCGTCTTCTGCTGCTCGTGTAGTGGAGCGGACGGAGGCGGGACGGAAATCGCGCTCGATGAAGAGCGGGCCGAGCTCGTTCCCGTGGTGGTGAACGGGAGCTTCGAGGACGACAACAACGGAGTCGCGAGTCCTGTCGGCTGGACGAGCAGCGGCTCCGTCAACGCCGATTTCACGGAGTGGGGCGGCAGCGCCGGCAATTGGCGACTGTCACACTGGAGCCCCGACGCGTACTCGGTCGACACGAAGCAGACCATTACGGGCCTCTCCGACGGCACGTACACCGTGCGTGTGCAAGCACGGCGCAGCACGGGCAACAACAACGCGTACGTCGACTTCGACTGCGGTCGCGACAGCGGGCGCGTTTACGTGCCCGTCTCGTGGCCGAGCCAGTGGCTCGAAATCGTCGCGTCGGCGCGCGTCAAGCACGGCACCTGCACGATCGCGCTGCACACCGATGGCGCGGCGGGCGAGTGGACGAACTTCGACAACGTGCGGCTCGAGCGCGGCGAGCCGAGGCTCTCGGTTCTCGGCGCCGACGTCTCGAGCCTCGACAAATCCGAGGACTTCGGCGGGAAGTACTACTACGAGCACGAGCATCGCCGGCACAGTCACAAAAAGCGCGGCGACGCGCTCGACATCCTCGAAGATCACGGCGCGAGCCACGTTCGCTTGCGCGTCTGGGTGAATCCGGCGGACGGCTATCACGATCGCGACGAGATGCGGAGGATGGCGCGGCGCGCGCACGAGCAGGATCTCAAGGTGCTCGTGGACCTCCACTACTCGGACACCTGGGCCGATCCGGCGCACCAAACGAAGCCCGCCGCGTGGGCGAGCTTTACGACCGAACAGCTCCGACAGGCGGTCTACCAACACACGTACGGCGTGTGTCGCGCCGCGACGGTAAACGGCAAGGGTCCGGACATGATCCAGCTCGGCAACGAGCTGAACGCGGGCATGCTCTGGCCCGACGGTCACACCTGGGACCCGCCGAACTGGGACAACCTCGCCGGATTCTTGAAGGCGGGTTACGACGCCGTCAAAGCCTGCTCCCCGCGAACGAAGGTCGCGCTTCACCTCGCGAACGGCGGAGACAACGGGCTCTATCGCTGGTGGTTCGACAACATCACCTCGCGTGGGGTCGAGTTCGACATCATCGCCGCCTCTTTCTACAACTATTGGCACGGAGGCATGGGCGATCTGCAGTGGAACCTGAACGACGTCTCGGCGCGTTACGATAAGGACGTGATGGTCGTGGAGACGGCATATCCCTTCACGCTCGACTTCGACGACGCGCAAGCGAACATCATCGGCCTGGAGTCGGACCTCGTGGCGGGCTACCCGGCGACGCCCGAGGGCCAGGCGCGGAACTTTCGCGACGTGATGTCCATCGTGCGCGCCGTGCCGAACGGGCGCGGCCTCGGCGTGTTCTATTGGGATGCGACCTGGATCGCCGTGCCCGGCAACGGCTGGGATCCCACCGATCCAGCGTCGGGAGACACCTGGGAAAACCAGGCGCTCTTCGACTTCGACGGGCGCGCGCTGCCGGCGATGGAAGAGTTCAAACCTTAGGGCGCGCGGACTTTCCGCGCGCCTGAGCGAAATACGGCGGCCGAGGTCGCGGGCATCCCTTGCTCCGTGACCCTTCCCCGCACGTTCGCTCCTCTCGTCCTCACGCTCGCCCCGCTGCTGCTCGCTCATTGCGTGACCGAACCGCCTCCCGACGGCGACGACAGCGCCACCGGCGGCACGGGAAATCCGACGGGGGGCGCGGCCGGCGCGGCGGGCAATCCGCTCGGCGGGTCCGGCGGAGCACCGAGCGGCGGTGTGTCGACCGGCGGAACGCCGAGCGGTGGAACGTCGACCGGTGGAACGCCGACCGGCGGAAGCGGCGGAAGCGCCGGAACCGGGGGCTCGAGCGGCTCGAGCGGCGCGGGCGTCGCGGGCAGCAGCGCGGGCATGGGCGGAGCCGGGGCCGGCGGAACGGGGGGAGCCTCGGGCGCTTCGCCCTTGGGCGGCAAGAGCGGTGGCGGAGCCGGTGGCACCGGCGGCACGACGGGAGCGGCCGGCGGTTCCGGCGGCGGAGGCGCCTTCGTGCTCACGAGCTCGAAGATCGTCCCGGACTCCGAGATGAGCGCGGACTTCACGTGCGCAGGGGACGGTCACTCGCCGCCGCTCGCATGGAGCGGCGTGCCCGCGGGGACGATGAGCTTTGCGATGGTGTTCGTGGACACCACGATCATCGACGCGAACATGATGGATCAGCGCGGCTACCACTCGGCGATCTGGGACATGCCGGCGTCGACCATGTCGCTGCCGGAAGACGTGCCCGACGGCGCGACGATCACGTCACCCGTCATGGCGCGGCAGTTCAACCCGCTGCGCGCGGGTTACCTCGGGCCGTGTCCGAACAACGGCGCGGCGCCGGCGGACACCTACGAGTTCCGCCTCTACGCTCTGCCCGTGGCGACGCTCACCGGACAGCTCACGAGCGTGCGTTCCATTCTCCAGGCGATCATGGCGGCCAATCCCCTCGGCGTGGCAGTTCTGCGTGCCAAGTCGGACGCGACCGGTACGTTGCGCTGAGAGTCCGAGGAGCCGTCGTGGTCGGGGCGGGCGAGCGGTGAGGCACGCCCGCGCGGGGCGTGCACTTCCGCCGAAATTTGCGGCTGAGCGGTGACGGACTACGCGACTGGTACCGGAAAATTGCGGCAGCGCACGATCCGCCAGGTGATTTCGCTGAAAAGGCAGTGATCAGAAATACGACATCTCCCGAAACGGGCATTCCCACACTGCAGTCGGGACCGTTCGTTCGAGAGGTCGTCACCATGATTCAAAAGCACGTTTTGGTCGCGCTGGGAGCACTCTCCACCGCGCTCGTTGCCTGCGGCTCCGACATGATGGGGCCCGGCGACGGCGACAACGGAAGTATTCCAGGAGGCGGTACGAGTGGGTCTGGTGGGACGGCCGGGTCGTCCTCGGGCTCGGGCGGCAGTACGAGCGGCTCGGGTGGCACCGCGAACGGCGGTACCGCCGCCGGCGGCACCGCGGGTACGGCTGGCTCGGCGGGTAGCGGCGGGACGCCGACGTGCGTTCCCGGCGTTCCCGCGTCGTCCCAAGTCCCGCGCATGAAGAACGGTCAGTACGACGCGGTCGTAAAGGATCTGCTGGGCGTCTCGACGCTCGCGAGCGCGGGCAACATGCCGCCGTCCTCGCAGCTCGCCGCGGATTCCGACGGCAGCCTGACCGACATCGCCTGGAACGCGTACCTCACGACGGCAGAAAAGATCGCCGCCGAGGTCATGGCGGGAGCGAACCGAACCCGGTTCATTTCGTGTGATCCGGCGATGGCGAACTGTCTGACGGACACGATCCGTGCGTTCGGTCGCAAGGCATTCCGCCGCCCGCTCACGGACGCGGAGGTGACGAGCTTCTCGCGCTTGAACATGTTGACCCCGCGCGGCACGCCGGCGGAGGTCGCGGAAGCGATTCTCTATGCGTTTCTCGCGTCGCCGTCGTTCATCACGCTCCCGGAGCTCGCTCAAGAGCAGGAGGGCGGAGCGTTCAAGCTCTCGCAACACGAGATTGCGACGCGGCTTTCGTTCCTCCTCTGGGGTTCGGTGCCGGACGACGCGCTGAACGCCGCTGCCGACGCCGGACAGCTCGCGACCAGGGAGCAGATCCTCGCGCAGGCTCAGCGCATGGTCATGGTGCGCGAGAAGACGGGGCCCGTCGTCGCGGCCTTCCACCGCTTCTACGCCGACATTCGCCTGGGTTCGCACTGGAACGACATCGAGCACGACACGATGAAGTTCCCGAAATGGACCCCCGGAGTGCGCGCGGCCATGATGACGGAGATCGACCGATTCTTCGAAGAGGTCGCGTTCCAGGGCGGCAGCTTCAAGGACATCTTCCTCAGCAGGGTCGCTTACGTCAATCGCGACACCGCGCCGATCTACGGCCTCGACGCCGCTGCCTACGGTGCGGACGTCACGCGCGTGGAGCTCGACGCGAATCAGCGCCCCGGTTTCTTGACCCGCGTCGGATTCCTCGCGTCGTTCTCGGCCGGTGGGATGACGAGCCCCATCCTCCGCGGCGCATACATCTCGAAGAACGTTCTCGGCGTGCACATCGACGATCCGCCGCCCGGAGCCGCCGAGACGCCCGTTCCTCCGGGTGACTACACGACGAACCGCCAGGTCATGGAAGCGCTGACGGCCGGCGACATGTGCGCGGGCTGTCACGCGACGGCCATCAATCCCTGGGGCTTCGTGCTCGAAGGGTTCGATTCGATCGGCAGCATCCAGACGGTCGA
>DASUTR010000130.1:0-5685 GCA_036374535.1 Polyangiaceae bacterium | reverse complement strand
GCTCGAGCTCGGGCGCCTCGGCGAGTTCCGCGAGGCGTTCGAGGCGGCGGTCGCGCAACAGAACGCCTCGCCGGACGGCGCGCATCGCAAGGACGACGACGAGGACACGGTGCTTCGACTGCTTCCCGGCGACGCGCCCTCCCGCGTTCTCGCCGATTTCGCGCTGCTCGAGCCGTGCGGTCTCGGCAATCCGTATCCGGAGGTCGAGCTCCAAGGCGACGTGCTCGTCGCGCGGGAGGTGACGGGCGGACATCTGAAGCTCGAGCTCGACGTGGGCGGTACTCGCCTGGGCGCGTTCGGCGCGACCATGGGGGCGCGCGCGGCGGGCATCGGGAAAAAGGCCGTGGTGCGCGGGCGCCTGCGCCGGGACACGTTTCGCGGCGGCGACGCCGTCGAGCTGAAGATCGCCCGCCTCGACTGAGCTTCGAAAAGCCGCGCGCCTCACGCGATTTCGGCGAGCCGCTCGCGCACGGCGTCGACCACGGCTTGGCGGATTGCCGCGAGCCGCTCCGACGAAAAGGGCGCGCCGGACGGGCTCGCCACTTCGAAGCAATCACGCGCGAGGCCCCCTTCCGTTCGCACGTCGGAGGCGAGGATATGGACGCGCTCCCGATGCAGCGCGAGGCTGATCGAAAGCAGCAGTCCCGGACAGTCGAGCGCTTCGACGATCAATACGTAGCTTCCGCGCCGGAGCGCGCTCGCGTTGAAGAAGACGCGAGGCGGCGTGGAGGCACCGATGAAGCGCGGCCGCGTACCGGGCGGCGGCAGCGTGGAGCGCGCGGCGACGTAGAGCGCGCTTTCGACGTCGGCCGCGAGCGCTTCGACGGCGCTCGGCTCGAGCGTCGTTCCGCCCTTGCGCTGCGCCTGGGGTCGCACCCAGAACAGATCGAACGCTTCGGCCGCCTTGCCCCGGCGCGCTCGGCAATGAATCTGAGCGCTCAAGACCTCGAGCTCGTGCGCGACGAGCACGCGGCAGATGTTCGCGAGCAACCCCGGCCGGTCGTCGGCGACCACGCAGAACACGTAGAGCCCGTCGGAAAAGACGCGCCAGAGCTCGAGGTGCGACGTGCACTCGCCGCGCCGCGCCGCGATGGCGGCGTGTTCACGGACTTGCTCCGAGGTGAAGGCTTCCCGGTACACCGCGGGCATGGACTCCAGGAACGCGGCTTCCGTCTCCTCTAGTGCGCGCGTCGAAGGCGCTCGCTCCTCGAGCATCGTCCGATCTTCGTACTCGGGAGAACGTTGCCGGATTCTTTCCGTCGCGTTACGCTCGGAAAACCAAGGAGGAAGGCGGCATGCGCGTGTGGGTGAATGTGTGGGAAACCGCGCCGGCGCGATGTAGCAGGTCGGCACTCGTGGTCGCGGCGCTGGCGCTCGGCGGCTGCATCGACGATTTCGACGATCCGAAAGGGTACGGCGCCGGGAGCACGAGCGAATGCCGAGACATCTGTGTCGAGGCCTCCGACTGCCCGGGCTCGGACGAACCGAGCGCGAGCGAGTGCGTGGAGCAATGCGACGAGCTCGAGCAGGTTGCGCGTCGAGCGGATTGTCGCGAGCTCTTCGACGGCTTCGTGACTTGCTACACGCGCCTCCGGGACATTTGCGCCGCGGAGGACGAGTGCGGCGAGGAAGGCAGGAGTTTCATCGACTGCTTTTCCGAGCACTGCGAGGAATACCCCGACGACTGTTCGTCGTTCTGAGCGCGCCTCGGCAGTCGTGTTAGAACACCGGGCGTGACCGCGCCGAGTGCCGAATCACCCCTCATCCGCTTCGAAAAGGTGCGGAAGGCGTTCGGGCAGAAGATCATCTACACCGCGCTCAACCTGGACGTCCGCCGCGGCGAGGTGCTCACCATCTGCGGGGGCTCGGGCGTCGGCAAGAGCGTGATGCTCAAGATGCTCATCGGCCTCCTCAAGGCGGACTACGGCAGCATCCAGTTCGACGGGCGCGAAGTGACGAAGCTCGGCGAGCGCGACCTTTCCGACGTCCGCCGGCGCATCGCCATGCTCTTTCAGGGCGCGGCCCTGTTCGACTCGCTCAGCGTGGGCGAGAACGTCGCCTACGGGCTCGAAGAGCACTGCCGCGACACGCTCACGAAGGCGGAGCGCATCGAACGCGTCGCCTGGGCGCTCGGGCTCGTCGGACTGCCGGGCATCGAAGAGATGGCGCCCTCGGATCTTTCGGGCGGAATGCGCAAGCGCGTGGGCCTTGCCCGCGCCATCGCCGTCAGGCCCGAAGTCCTGCTCTACGACGAGCCGACGACGGGGCTCGACCCGATCAACACGGCGCGCGTCAATCACCTCATCACGGGGCTCCAGGAAACGCTCAACATCACGAGCATCGTCGTGACGCACGACATGAAGAGCGCGTTCACCATCAGCGATCGCATTGCCATGGTGCATTCGGGTCGCATCATCTCGATCGGAAGCGTCGAGGAGTTCCAGTCGTCCGACGACCAGCGCGTGCGGGACTTCGTCGAAGGGCGCGCCCCCGTGAAGGAGAGCGTCGAGGCGCTCCTGTCGAGCTGAGCGGGAGGGAGGACGCCGCCGGGCTCGTGGCTCGGCCGTTCGGCCCGATTTGCGCCTTCTTGCCGCGGAGCGTGACGGCGCGCCCGGGACGCGCAAGACTTGGCCCAGGGTACGGATCGTGGCCGCTCGTCGTGAAATCAAAGTCGGAGCCTTCGTGCTCGCGGGCCTCATGGCCACGGGCGGCGTCATCTTCATGATCGGCGAGGAGCGGCAGCTCTTCGCGAGCAAGACCGACTACCAGGTCTCGTTCGTAGACGTGCAGGGCCTGCGTCCCGGCTCGCCGGTGCGCATGGGCGGGGTCGACATCGGAACCGTCAACAAGGTTTCGTACGGAAGCGACGAGAAAGACTACAGGATCCACGTCACGCTCTCGATCATCGAAGATCAGGCGCGCCGCATCAAGGCGGACAGCATCGCCAGCATCGAGGGCAAGGGTCTCCTCGGCGACAAGATGATCTCGATCACGATCGGCTCACCGAAGGCGTCGAGCCTGCCCCCGGGCAGCAGCATTCGCTCGAAAGAGGCCGAGGATCTCTCGCAGATGGTCGCGAAGCTCGGCTCGATCTCGGTGAAGGTCGAGAAAGTCGTGGACAATCTAGAACGCACGACGGGCGCGCTCGCCGATCAGCGGTTTCACGAGGACGTGCGAGGCGCGATGTCGTCGTTGAACGCCGTCATGGGCTCGCTCGAACGCCAGGAAGGCTACGCCGGTAAAGTACTGAGCGATCCGGCCGAAGCCCAGCGGTTGTCGCAAGTCGTGAAGAACCTCGAGGCGACGACGGCCGAGCTCGAGCGCACGACGCGGAGCGTGACGCAAGTCGTCGAGCGCGTGCGCACCGGTCCCGGCCTGGTGCACGAGGTCCTCTACGGGGAGGACTCGGCGAAGGCGGTCGCTCAGTTCGGCGGCGCCGCCGACGAGCTCCGCGTGACCTTGAAGGGCATTCGAGAGGGAAACGGCGTCGCGAGAAGCCTGATCTACGGAGACGACTCCTCGCAGGCGCTCATGGCCAACCTGAACGCCGCGAGCGACGACATCCGCCAGATCACGGCCGACCTGCGCGCGGGCAAGGGGACCGTGGGTGCGCTGCTCACCGATCCCTCGGTCTACGAAGACCTCAAGATGGTGCTCGGCAACGTCGAACGGAACAAAGCGCTACGCGCGCTCGTTCGCTACTCGATCCGCCGCGACGAGGCGTCGGGAGCCACGGTGCGCGACGCATCGACGCCGCCCCCGAACGGCGCGGCCAAGACCAGTACGCCGGCGGAAAGTCTCGCCGGTGTCCCCGCCGCCCAGCGTGCCGGCGGCGAAACTCCCTGAAGCAAAGCGAGTAATAACCCCATGGTGCTGCGTGTCCTCGAGCGGCTGGGCCGATTCGCCATCCTCATCGGCGTCTTCGCGCTCGCCTCCTACTTCGCCGTCCACTTCGGTACCGGAGGCCTCTGGCGCGGCCTCGCCGCCGCGCATGCCGTCGCCAGCCCCGGCCAGCCGGCACCGCCCTACGACCTCACTCAGCTCATCGCCGTCAAGGAAACCCTGAACACGATTCGGGCGAAATACGTCGACCCGTCGCGCGTCAAACCGCGCCAAATGTTCCTGAGCGCCCTGAACGAGATCCAGCGGGAGGTCGCCCAGGTCATCGTCCGCTACGACGAGAAAACCTCGAAAGTCTGGGTTCAGGTCGACACGGATTCGCGCGACTTCCGCGTCGACAACGTGCAGGGCCCTTGGGACGTCGCAGCCCGCCTGCGCGAGGTCTTCACGTTCATTCAGCAACCGCTGAAGGACGCTTCGGTCGACCTGCGCGAGGTCGAGCACGCGGCGTGTAACGGCATGTTGCGCACGCTCGACCCGCACAGCGTGTTCCTGAGCCCGGACGCCTACCGGGAAATGCGCCTTTCGACCTCGGGACATTTCGGCGGGCTCGGAATCGTGATCTCGATCCGCGACCAAATGCTCACGATCATGCGGCCCATGCCGGGAACGCCGGCGGGGCGCGCCGGGCTCAAGCGCCTCGATCGCATCGTCAAGATCAACAACGAGTCGACGCTCAACATGCCGCTCGACGACGCCGTCCAGCGCCTGCGCGGCAAGCCCGGCTCGAAAGTGACCGTCTGGCTCGAGCGCAGCGGCCCGGAGGGCTGGCAAGGTCCGCGGCCCTTCGAGCTCGTCCGCGAAGAGATCCAGGTCCGATCCGTCGAGGGACGACAGCTCCAACCCGGCATCGGCTACGTGCGCGTGAAGGGGTTCCAGGAGAGCACCGCCGAAGAGCTCGACGAGGTGCTGCGCGAGCTCCACAAGAAAGAACGGCTGAAGGGGCTGGTCCTCGACCTCCGCAGCAATCCGGGCGGTCTGCTCGAGCAGGCGGCTCAGGTCGCCGACAAGTTCCTCGAGGACGGCATCCTCGTCGCAACCCAAGGAGCGTCCGAGGGCCGCGAGGAGAAACGCGCCGTCCGCGCGGGCACCGAGCCGGACTATCCCATCGTCGTGCTCGTGAACGGCATCTCGGCGAGCGCGAGCGAAATCGTCGCCGGCGCGCTCAAAAACCTCGATCGCGCCGTCATCGTCGGTCAGACCACGTTCGGAAAAGGCAGCGTCCAGCTCGTCTTTCCGCGTGTGACGCCCGACAACGCCGCGTTGAAGCTCACGATCGCCCAGTACCTAACGCCCGGCGACTACTCGATTCAAGGCGTCGGCGTCGCGCCCGACATCGAGCTCGATCCGATGACCGCCGACACGCTCGAGATGGATCTCGTACGCTCCGATCACGGTATTCGCGAGCGCGATCTCACGAAGAGCCTGAGCGGCGCCGCCAAGCGCAACCCGGAGCGGGCGCTCTACCGGCTCCGCTACAATCTTTCGGAGCGCGACCGCGCGACGATCCGGGACCGGGGCGACGACATCGAGGACGAGTTCGAGCTCGATTTTCCCGTCAAGATCGGCCAGGGCATCGCCAGCCGCCTCACGCCGGGCAAACGCAGCGAGCAGCTACGTAACCTCAAGGCCTACCTCACCAAGGCCCAGGAGACCGAAGATCAGGCCGTTGCGCTCGAGCTCTCGCGCTTGGGAATCGACTGGAGTCCGCCGCCGAAGACCTACTCCGGGGGGCTCAATCCGAGCGACTACGAGGTGAAGGTCTCGACGGATCGCCCGAACGAC
>DASUTR010000129.1:0-11504 GCA_036374535.1 Polyangiaceae bacterium | reverse complement strand
CAAAAGCTCGCCGACATGCTGAAGACGCGCATTCGGCTCGAGGAGGAGACGCCCGTCCGAAGAGAGCTCCTGAGCAAGCTCGGCGAGCTCTCGGAAAGCGTGCTCGGCGATCGCGAGGGCGCGATCACCGCCTGGCGCTCGCGCCTCGACGAGGGTCCCGACGACACCGAGGCGCTCGCGGCGCTCGATCGCCTGTACGAGGCGACCGGACATCATCGCGAGCTCGTCGAAGTATTGCACCGGCGCCGCGATCTCTCCGTCGAGAGCGACCTCAGAAAGTCGCTCCTCACGCGCTCGGCAGAGGTGCTGTGGAAGCGACTCGACGCCGGTACCGAGGCGATCGACGAGTATCAGTCGCTCATCGACGAGTTCGGTCCGTCGCGCGAGGCGTTCGAAGCGCTCGAAGCGCTCTACCGGAGCGCGGAGCGCTGGGACGACCTCGCCGAGACGTACACGCGACACCTCGACGTTGCGGAGACCGACAGCGAGCGCCTCGCGCTCTTCGCCGAGCTCGGCGAGCTCGAG
This sequence comes from Polyangiaceae bacterium, assembly GCA_036374535.1. Lineage (GTDB taxonomy): Bacteria > Myxococcota_A > Polyangia > Polyangiales > Polyangiaceae > PMG-095. The sequence continues at coordinate 10,979 of DASUTR010000129.1, read as the reverse complement.
AAGAACCGACGAAACGACGTCACGGCGGCGCTCGACGTGTACCGGCGTGCACTCGGCCTCGACCCGCGTCACGCTCCGAGCCGCGCCGCGCTCGAAGACCTCCTCGGCTCGGCCGATCCGGGCGTGCGGCGCGAAGCGGCGCAGCTGCTGCGTCCGCTGTACGAAACGGACGGCGACCACGAGCGGCTGCTCAGAGTGCTCGAAATCGAGGTGGGCTCCACGGACGATCCGCTCGAGCAGCTCGCGAGCCTGAGCGCGGCCATCAAGGTCGCCGAAGGCCCGGTTCGCGACGCGAATCGCGCGTTCGGCTACGCGGAGCGCGCGCTCAGGACCGCGCTCGGTCACTCGGATCTGACGCATTGGCTGCCGGAGATCGATCGACTTGCCGCGGCGACGGGCCGCCAAGCGGACCACGTGAAGCTCCTGTGCGAGGTCGCGCCCGGCGTGTTCGACGGCGACGTCCAGCTCGGCGTCACGCTGAAGATCGCCGACATCGCGAAGAACCAGCTCGGCGATCGCGCGCTCGCTCGTAAATACTACGACAAGGCGCTCGAGCTCCGCGCCGACGAGCCACGTGCGCTCGCCGCGCTCGAGTCGCTCTACGAAGAAACGAACGACGTTTCGAGCCTGCTCGGTGTGCTCGAACGCCGCGCGGAGGTCGCGACGTCGGACGACGAGCGGCGACGGCTGCTCTACCGGCGCGCTCGATTGCTCGCCGAAGCGCAGGAAAACACGCGCGCCATCGAAGTCTACGAATCGATCCTCGATCTCGGACTCGAGGACGACGCGCTCGGCGCGCTCGAAACGCTCTACACGGCGGTCGAGCGCTACTCGGATCTCGTCGCGCTCTACGAGCGTCAGATCGACGCCAAGCGCGGCCACCCGGGCGACCTCCGCGTGAAGATCGCGGCCGTTTCCGTGCGGCGCCTGAACGATCCCGAGCGCGCGTTCGAAGAGCTCGAGCAGGCCCTCGGCAAGGAACGGCGGCACGAAGGCGCGATTCTGGAGCTCGAGCGGCTGCTCAAGGAGGCTCCGCAGGCCGAGCACCGCGCGCGCGCGGCGGAGCTGCTCGAGCCGGTCTACCTCGCCCGCGCCGACTGGGGCCGCGTGATGGCTGCGCTCAAGGCGCGCCTCGACGTCGCCGTCGACCCGGATCGCCGCCGCGACGTGCTGACGCGGCTCGCGAAGCTCTACGAAGAGCAGGAAGAAGACTATCGCTCCGCGCTCGAAACCACCGCGGAGCTCCTGCGCGAGGACCTCGCGGACGAGGACACCATCAAGGAGCTCGAGCGGCTCGCGCGCGTCGCGGGCGCCGAGCAACGCCTGGCGGAAATCTACGCCGCCGAGCTCGAACGGCTCACCTCCGACGATCCGTCGAGCGCGCGCCTCGCTCGGCGGACGGGGGAGCTCTTCGCGACGCTGGGGAACGCCGAAAAGGCCCTCGTCTTCCTGCGCCGCGCGCTCGCTTTCGAGCCCGACAGCCGGCCCGTCTTCGCGGCCATCGACCAGATCCTCGTGCAGCAGAGGCTGCATGCCGAGCGCGTCGCCCTGCACCGTGACGCGCTCGAGCACCGCTTCGAGCCCACCGAGCGGCTCGCTCTGCTCCACACCATCGCGGGTCTCGAACGGCGCGAGCTCGAGAACCCCGACGCCGCGATCGACACCTACCGGAATGCGCTCGACGTCGACGACCGCGACGTGGTCTCGCTCGACGCGCTCACCGAGCTTTACCGCGAGCGCAAGCGCTGGGACGACCTCATCGAGCTCATCATGGGCCGCGCGGAGCTCGCGGACACTCCGGCGCGCGGTATCGGCTACCGCTTGACGCTCGCTCGGCTGCACCTCGAGCTCCGCCAGCTCGACCGCGCCATCGATCAACTCGAAGAGATCGTCACGCAGGACGCGAGAAACGCCGACGCCATCGCCGAGCTCGAGGCGCTGCGCCAGAACGAGGAGCACAAGGAGCGCGTCGTCGCCATCCTGCGGCCGCTGTACGAGACGGCGGACGATTGGCGGCGGCTCGTGCAGCTCAACGAGGACCGCTACGCGCTCGCGACCGAGGGCGAGAAGGTTTCCGTGCTGCGCGAGACCGCGACGCTCTGGGAAACGCGCGGCAACGACAAGAAGCGCGCGCGCCGCGCGCTCGGAGCCGCCGTGCGGCTCGACCCGGACGACGCCGAGGTCCGCTCCGAGTTCGAGCGGCTCGTCGACGAAACCAAGGCCTGGGACGAGATCGCGCGGGTGTACGAAGAGACGCTCGCCGAGAAGCCGGATCTCGCGAGCAAGCGCGACCTCTACGCCGTGCTCGCGCGTGTTCACGACAAGGAGCGCGACGATCCGCGCCGCGCGCTCTGGGCCTACGGCTGCCTCTACGACGCGGATCCGTCCGATCCCGAGCCGCTCGACGCGACCGAGCGACTCGCGATTTTGCTCAGCGATTGGCCGGCTCTCGTCGCCGTGCTGACGGCGAAATCCGAATCCGTCCTCGACGACGGCGAGCGCGCGAGCCTGCTTCGTCGCGTCGGCGAAGCGAAGCGCGACATGCTCGACGATCGCCCCGGTGCGATCGCGGCCTACGAGCGGGCGCTCGAGCTCGATCCCGAGAGCGGCTTCACGATCGATTGCCTGATCGAGCTTCACGAAGCGGCGGGCAACGCGACCCGCCTGGTCGAGCTCTACCAGCAGCGCGTCGAGCTCACGTCGGACGACGACGCCGACCAGAAGTTCGACCTGCTCGTCGCGGCCGCGAAGACCTACGAAGAGAAGCTCGACGATCGGGCCGGCGCCATCGACGCCTACGCGCGCGCCCTTCTGGTCAAGCCGCGCGACAAGACCGTGCTCGAGGCGCTGAACCGGCTCTATCGCGCCGAGAGCCTCTGGTCCGACCTCCTCGCGAACCTGAAGACGCAGGTCGAGTCGGCGGCGGACGCCGCCGAGCGCGCCGCGCTCCACAAGGAGATCGGTAAGGTCGAGAGCGAGAAGCTCTCGAACTACGAGGAGGCGCTGGAAGCGTTTCGCCTCGCGCTCGCCGACGCGCCGAGCGACGCCGAAAGCGTCGACGCGGTGCGCACGCTCGGCAAGGAGCACGATTCGCTGCGGCGCACGGTCGCCGAGATCCTCGCGCCCGTGCTGCGCCAGACGGAGCGCTGGGAGGCGCTCGCCGACTTGCTCGAGCTCCGGCTTTCGGTCGAGTCGGAGCCCGGCGAGCGAACGCAGACGCTCTGGGCGATGGCCGAGATCTTCGAAAAGCGGCTCGGCAAGCCGGGCGACGCCGAATCGGCGCTGCTTCGCGCGATCGGCGAGACGCCGGACGCGGAGGACCTGCACGCCGAAATTTCCCGCCTCGCCGAGGTTTCCGGCGGGTGGTCGCGCTACGCGGAGACGCTCGGCGAGCGCGCCGGCTCGACGTTCGACGCCGACGTCGCGCGCGACCTCTACGTGCGGCTCGGTGAGGTTGCCGAGGAGCGGCTCAAGGACGACCAGCGAGCCGTCGAGGCTTACGAGCGAGCCGTCGAGCAGGCGGGCGATCTGCCCGAGCTCCTCGCGGCGCTCGATCGGCTCTACACGCGGCTCGGAAACCTCGACAAGGCAGCGGACGTGCTCGAGCGCCGGGTCGGGCTCGGCTCGGACCCCGAGCTCCACGCCGAGCTCTTCCATCGGCTCGCCGAGATTCAGTCGGAGCACTTCCGCGATCCGGCGCGTGCGCTCGGCTCGCTCCGCTCCGGTCTCGAACGCGTCCCGGCGCATGCGGCGACGGTCGCCGCGCTCGAGAAGCTCTCGTCACACCGCGACCTCTTCGAGGAAGCGGCGGAGCTTCTCGAAGGCGTCTACCGCGCGCAGGGCGATACGGCGCGGCTCGCGGGCCTGTACGAGAAGCGCGTCGAGTTCTCGGAGGGTGCCGACGCGCGAACGGCCATGCGCCTGCGCCAGGCGCGCGTGCTCGAGCAGGACGCCCGCGACCCCGGCAAGGGCCAAGAGGTGCTCGAGCAGGGGCTCGCGGAAGCGCCGGGCGACGTCTCGCTGCTCGACGAGGTCGAGCGTCTCGCGGCCGTGACCGGTCGCTGGACGAGCGCCTCCGCGGCGCTGCGCGACGCCATCGAGGTGCACCGCGACGGTATCGCTCCCGACGTCGCCTGTACGCTGAGTCTGCGCCTCGCTCATTGGCTGCGCGATCACGCCAAAGACGCCGCGGGCGCAGAAGCGGCGCTCGTGCGCGGCCTCGAGTTCGACCCCGACAACGACGAGCTCCTGCGCGAGCTCGAGGAGCTCCAGCGCGGCTCGGGACGCGCGCTCGATCTCATCGAGACCCTGCGCCGCCGCGCCAAGCTCCAGACCGACGAGGTGCAGCGAGCCGATCTCTACCGCCAGGCCAAGACGCTCGCCGACGGGCGCAGCGACGGCGCGCTCGCCGAAGCGATCCTGCGCGAGCTCCTCGCTCAGGACGAGGCGAACGGCTGGGCGCTCGCCGAGCTCACGAAGCTTCGCGAGGCGGCGGGCGACTACAAGGAGACGTTCGCGCTCCTCGTTCGCCAGGCGGAAACGTCCGTCGAGCCCGACGCACAGCGAGCGCTTCGCCGCCGCGCGGCCGGCATCGCCGAGGGCCGTCTGAACGACGCGCAGGGCGCCGTCGAGCTCTACGAGGAGCTCTTCGAGGACGATCCGACCGACGCCGACGCGGCGAGCGCTCTGCGTGCGCTCTACGCCTCGTCGTCGCGCTTCCAGGAGCTCGGGCGCCTGCTCGAACGCCTGATCGACGTCGCGGAGTCGTCCGCGCGGCGCAGCGAGCTTCGTCTCGAGCTCGCGAAGCTCAGCGAAGAGAAGTTCGGTTCCGCCGACACGGCGATCGAGCTCGTCCGCGCCGTCCTCGACGAGGAACCGGCGCGCGCCGAGGCGGTCGTCGTGCTGAGCGAGCTCTACGAGCGCACCAAGCGCGACGAAGAGCTCGCCGAGCTCCTGGCATCGCAGATCGACGCCGCTCAAGCGCGCGGTGACGTGGCGGCCGAGCTCAGCTTCAAGGTGCGGCTCGGTGAGGTCTACGAGACGCGGCTCGGGGATCGCGCGCAGGCGATCGAAACGTACAAGGGTGTGCTCGAACGCGACGCGTCGCATCGCGGCGCGCTCGAATGCCTGGGCAGGCTCTACGCGAGCGAGGGCAAGCTCGCCGAATCCGCCGACACGCTGAACCAGCTCCTCTCGATGAGCTCGGGCAGCGAAGCGGTGGCCTACGCGCTCGAGCTCTGCGCCGTGCAGGAAAAGCTCGGCTCGCCCGAAGAGGCCGCGCTCGCGCTCGAGCGGGGGCTCGCGGCCGATCCGAAGAACGCCGACGTCCGCGCGCGGCTGCGCAAGCTCTACGAGGCGAACGCCGCCTGGGACAAGCTCGCGACGCTCGTCGCCGAGGACGCGGAGCTTGCCGAGACTCCCGCCGACAAGGTGCGGCTCTTCCGCCAGGCCGCGAAGATCCAAGCCGAGAAGCGCAACGACCACGCGGCGGCGGCGGACCTGCTCGACCGCGCGTCGCGCGTATTGCCGGACGATCGCGAGCTCCTGCTCGCGCTCTGCGACGAGCTCAACGCCTGCGGGCGCGGCAAGGCGGCGGCCGAGGTGCTCGAGCGCATCGTCGCGAGCTACGGCACGAAGCGCACGAAGGAGCTCGCCGAGATCCATCGACGCCTCGCCAACGCCTATCTCGCCGACGACAACGGCCCGCGTGCTCTCGAAGAGCTCGACAAGGCGTTCCGCATCGAGCCCGGCAACATCGGCGTTCTCTCGCTCCTCGGCGAGACGGCGCTCAAGGTGGGCGACCTCAAGAAAGCGCAGCAGATGTACCGCGCGCTCCTCCTGCAGAAGCTCGACGAAGGCGGCCCCATCAAGAAGGCCATCGTGTTCGTGCGGCTCGGCGACATCCACCAGAGGCTCGGCGAGAAGCCGAAGGCGGTGCAGATGTACGAGCGCGCCCTGCAAACCGACGCGGCGCTCGAGGAAGCGCGCACGAAGCTCGCCGAGGCGAAAGCCTAACCCTGCGCGCGGGCGGCACCGCTCATGCGCTCCACGGTTCCGTTCGATCCCAGGGCGAGCCGGGCTCCGGAATCCTCGCTCGCGGGCCGATTGGGCCGCAGGGTCGTCGACGTGTTCCGGCGCGTCGAGGGCCTGCTCGCCACGCTCGGAGCGGCCGCACTCGCCGTGCGCACCCCGGGTCTCGCGGCGCGAGAGGTCGTGCGGCGGGTGCTGTTCACGCAGATCCTGTACACGGGTTTTCAGGCCGTCGGTCTCGTGAGCGCCATCGGCGCGCTGCTCGGCGCGACGATCGTCATTCAGATCGAGCTCATGGTGCCGTCGGCGGACTCGGCGCTCATCGGCAAGGTCCTGGTAGCCGTCGTCCTGCGCGAGCTCGCGCCGCTCATTACGGCGATCGTCGTTGCCGGTCGGTCCGGAACGGCCATCGCCACCGAGCTCGGCAACATGCAGGTCAACCACGAGGTGCTCGCGCTGAGCTCACTCGGCATCGATCCGGCGCGCTTCATCGTGCTTCCTCGGCTCGTCTCGGCCGCCGTGAGCGTCGTCGTGCTCATGGTCTACTTCAGCGCCGTCGCCCTGATCGCGGCGGCGGGGCTCGGCCTCCTGCTCGCGAGCGCCGGCTCCGAATCGCTCGTCGGCGGCATTCGCTCCGCGCTCACTCCCTACGATTTCGCGTTGTTCTTCGGCAAAGGGCTCGGTCTCGGGACGCTCGTGGGGTGGCTCTCGTGCCACTATGGGTTCGGCGTGAAAAGCTCGCCGACGGAGGTCCCGCAAATGGCGAGCCGCGCGGTCGTCATGAGCCTCTTCGGCGCCGTCACGTTCAATACGCTGCTCACCGCGGTGTTCTACTGGACCGTGGGTCCACCGCTCCGGTAGGTGCGTCGTGAGTCAGGGTCTCGAGCTCGAAGGCGCCTCGTTTCGTTACGGACAGCTCTGGGTTCTCGTCGAAACGAATCTCCGCGTGCCGCCGGGCGGGACGCTCGTGCTCACGGGCGAGAACGGCGTCGGCAAGTCGACGCTGCTCTACCTACTCGGCGGGCTCGTCCCCGCCACCACGGGACGCGTGCTGCTCGGCGGACACGAGCCGAGCGCGAGCCGGCCGAGCGATCTCGTGCGGCACGGTGTCCGGCGCGGCTTCGTTTTTCAGCACGGGGGGCTGCTCTCGAACCTCTCGGCGCTCGAGAACGTCGCGCTCGCGCTCCGGTACCACGCCGATCTGTTCGGCATCGACGAGGTGATCGCTCGCGAGAGAGCCCGGGAGGCGCTCGCCGAGCTCCGCGTCGCGAAGACGGACCTCCACGCGTTGCCGGCGCACCTGTCCGTGGGCGTCCGGCAGCGCGTGAGTCTTGCCCGGGCCCTGGCGATCGAGCCGAATTTCGTGTTTCTCGACGACCCGGACCAGGGCCTGGACCAGGCTACGACCGAGCTCGTCTTGGACTTGCTCGTGCGCTTGCGCGACGATACGCGCATGACCGTCGTGCTCACGACGACCGATCCCATCGTGGTAGAGCGGCTCGGAGTTCCCGTGATGCGCCTCGAAAACGGCCGGCTCGTGTCCGAGGAGCGCCGCGCATGAACGCCGGCGCGCCGGGATCGCGGCTCGGGAGCGTCGGGCTTGCCGTCTACAACGTGCTCTATTGGCCGTACCTGCTCGCGAGCTGCGTGCTCTTGTTCTTCCCGGCGCTCGTCCTCTACGCGTTCACGTTCTGGGATCCGCGCCGCCGCCTCCTGCACGCGTACACGAGTCTCTGGGGCGCGCATTATCTTGCCTGCGCGCCGTTCGCGGGCGTTCGCCTCCAGGGGCGGGAGCGCGGGCTCGCCGCCGGCCCGTGCGTGTACGTGTCGAACCACCAGTCGATGGTCGACATCCTCGCGGCGTTCGCGACGCGCCTGCCGTACCTCTGGGTGAGCAAGGCCGAGAACTTCCTGGTGCCGTTTCTCGGGTGGAACATGTGGCTCTCCGGCTACATTCCGCTCAAGCGCGGGAAGATCTCCAGCATTCGGCGCATGCTTCGCCGCTGTGAATCGCGCATCCGGAGCGGCGCGAGCCTGTTCGTTTTTCCCGAGGGGACGCGCTCGCCCGACGGGGAGCTCAAGGATTTCTACCGTGGCGCATTTTGGGTCGCGGCGCGTTATCGGGTCCCCGTCGTGCCCGTCATCATCGAGGGAACGGCGCGCGTTTTGCCCAAGCGCAGCTTTCGCATCGTTCCCCAGCCCGTGACGGTGCGCATTCTCCCGCCCATCGATCCATCCGATTTCGGTTGGAACGACCGCGAGCTCCGCGATCACGTGCACGAGGTCATGAAGGGCGCCCTCGCCGACATGGCGCGCCCGGCGACCGTCCCGAACTCGTACGAGCCCGACGCGCGGACCGCGGAGATAATGAAGTGATTGGAGGCGGGTTTCCCCGGTGACGAGGCTTGCGGGGAACTCGGATTGGCGTACCCTGAGAAGACCTCGTGACTCGTGCCGCCGTCGTCGCCTGGATCGTTCGCGCTGCGCTCGCCGTGCTCGCGTTGCAGCTCGGCGGCGTGATCCATACCGCGTCCGACGCGCTGTCGGCCGTCGGTGTGCTCGACGTCGAGCACGAAGAGTGTCCCGTCGACGGCGCGTGCGACGACTGCCTTGCCGGTTGTCCGAACTGTCACTGCGCCGGCGCCCTCCGCACGGTCGTTCCCGAAGCGAATGTCGCGCTCGAGCCCCGACATCCGGAGCTCGATCTCGCCCTCGCAGGGGGCGCAGGCGCGAACGTTCCGCTCGGTCCCACGCCGCCGTCCGTCTACCGCCCGCCTCGTGGGTCCGCCTGCGCCGCGTGATTTCGTAACGAACGAAGTACGGATCGGGCCCGAGGCTCCGGCGCGTCCCCACGGGTAGACGCCCGAGTCGTCGTTCTGTCGCGCGCCTGCGCGGCTCGAGGTTCAGCATGTCCAGGGTGTTCCAGCGGCTCGCGGCCGTCGTCGCGCGCCACGTTCGGTATTTTTCGATACTCGGTTTCGTCTCGTCCGGCTGCAAGGACAAGGCGGCGCAGCACCACGAAGGGGAGGGGAAGCCCCAGCCCTCCGCGAGTGCCGCGCCCCGAGACGAGCACGCGCACGAGGGTCACGAAGGCCACGAAGAACTCGTTCGGCACGTGAAGCTCAGCGAAGCCGTGGTCAGAGACGCCGCGATCGAGTCCGAGCCCGCGCGCCGCGAGGCGCTCGGCGCGACTCTGAGCCTTCCGGGCGAGATCGCGTCCGACCCCGACCGTACGGCGCGTATCTCGTCGCCCGCGCCCGGGCGCATCGAGGAAGCGCGCCTGCGCGAGGGCGGGAGCGTCAAAAAGGGCGACGTGCTCGTCATCGTGCGGGTGCCGGAAATAGGCAAGGTGCGCTCGGCGATGTCTTCGACGGCCGCGCGGGCGACGACGGCGCGCACCAACGCGGAACGTCTGAAGCGCCTGGTCGCCGAGGGGCTCGCCACCGAGCAGCAGGCGCTCGACGCTCGGACGGAAGCCGACGCGCTCGAGCTCGAAGCGCGCTCGTTGCGCGACGAGCTCGGCGCGCTCGGTGGGGGCTCCTCGGGAGCGCTCTCGATCGCGCTGCGCGCGCCGATGGCGGGCATCGTCGTGTCGCGCAACGCCGTCGTCGGTCAGCCGGTCACCCCCGATCAGGCGCTCGGCACGATCGCGGGGCTCGACGAGGTATGGTTCCTCGGGCGCGTCTTCGAAAAGGATCTGGGGCGGCTTCGCACGGGCGCGCCCGCCGAAGTGCACTTGAACGCGTACCCCGACGAGCACTTTCGAGGAAGCGTCGAGTACCTGGGTCACGAGGTCGACCCCGTGGGACGCACGCTCACGGCGCGGCTGCGTTTGACGAACGAGCGCGGACTCCTGCGCATCGGCCTGTTCGGCACCGCCGAGGTGGCCGTGCCGAGCGAGCGTGACGCGACACCGAAGCTCGTCGTGCCGCGCGCCGCCGTCACCGAAATCGCCAACAAGCCCGTCGTGTTCGTGGCGCAGAGCAAGACGGATTTCGAGCTCCACGAGGTGACGCTCGGAAAGGAAGCCCCGGGCAAGGTCGAGGTGCTCGCGGGCCTGCGCGAGGGCGAGCTCGTCGTGACGCGCGGCGTCTTCACGCTGAAGAGCGTCGTCATGAAGGGCTCGTTCGCCGAGGACCATCACTGATGCCGCTCCTCGGGCACATCGTCGCGTGGTCGCTCGCGAATCGCGCCATCGTCGTCGTCCTGACGCTCGTCGTCACGCTGCTCGGCGTGCGCGCGGCCGTGACGCTGCCCGTCGACGCCGTTCCGGACGTGACGAACGTCCAGGTGCAGGTCATCACGTCCGCTCCCGCGCTCTCGCCCGTCGAGGTCGAGCAGTACGTCTCGGTGCCCGTCGAGCGCGCGATGGCCGGCATCGAAAAGACGACCGAAGTGCGCTCGATCTCGAAGTACGGTCTCTCGGTCGTGACGGTCGTCTTCGAGGACGGCACGGACATCTACTTCGCGCGCCAGCGCGTCGGCGAGCGCATGGCCGAAGCCGCCGAAGCGGTGCCCACAGGCTACGGCAGGCCCGAAATGGGCCCGACGAGCTCCGGGCTCGGAGAAATCTTCCAGTTCGTCGTTCGCAACGAAAACAAGACGATCATGGAGCTCGAGGAGGTGCTCGATTGGCAGATCGCGCCGGTCCTCCGCAGCGTCCGGGGCGTCGTCGAGGTGAACAGCTTCGGCGGTGAGGATCGCCAGTATCAGGTCCTGCTCGATCCGAAGCGGCTTCAGGCGGCGGGCGTCTCCGTCGCCGAGGTCGTCGAAGCGCTCGAAAAGTCCAACGCCAACGCGGGCGGCGGGTACATCGAGCACGCGCGCGAGCATTTCGTCATCGGCACGAACGGTCTCGTCAAGGACCTCGAGGACCTCCGGCAGGTGGTGATCGGCGCGACGCCCCAGGGCGTTCCCGTGACGATCGCGACCGTGGGCGACGTGCGCTT
>DASUTR010000128.1:0-15213 GCA_036374535.1 Polyangiaceae bacterium | reverse complement strand
AAGGCGGTTCGTCGCAAGGCGGTTCGTCGCAAGGCGGTTCGTCTCCGACGGGCGGAGCGAGCACCGGCGGCTCGCCGGCGACCGGCGGTGCCGCGGGTGCCGCGGGTACCGCGGGGATGGGTGGTGCATCGGGTACGGCCGGCGACGGCGGAGCAGCCGGGGCGTCCGAGTGCGAAGGTCCCGCACCGGGCGGCTGTCCGATGCGCCGCTGTCCCGAGGGGCAGTCCTGTCAGCTCGCGAGCGGAGTCTGCCTTCCGTCGCGCTGTGACTGCATGAACGGCCAGTGGGCGTGCACGCGCGACTGTGGGGGCGGGCGCTGCGTGGACACACCGTCGTGCACCACGCCGGATCCGAGCGGCTGCGAAAACGACGACGACTGCGCGCCGAGCGAGGAGTGCGTACCGCCCACCATCACGGTTTGTATTCCCGTCGACTGCGCGTGCAGTCCGGGCGCCACGTGGCAGTGCCGTGAAGAGTGCGGCGGCGGCGTGTGTGCGCCACGCTAGCAGGACGATTGCCCGAGGGCTGCGGGTCCCAGCGTCCTTGAGCATGGCCTCGGGGTAAAGGTCGACGCCGAACAAAACAATCGCCTCCGAACGTTGTCGGAAGCTCGTGAGCATCGTCCGTTCGGTCTCGCGCTGGCTCGTGCTGGCGTCGCTTTCGTCGATCATTTCGGGAGCCGACGTGTCCGCGCAGAGACGAATGCCGCCGGGCGCTCGCGCGGCGGCCCGGCCGTCGAAAGCGTTCATGTCGGAGGAGGTGAAAGCCGTTCCGCCGCCGAATTCTTCGGGCGCTCGCGCGTTCAGTATTTCGGGCCGCGTGGTCGACGCTCACGGCGCGCCCATCGCCGACGCCGAGGTGTGGGTCGAGGACATGGGCTCGGACGACGGACGCTCCGTGTGGCTCGGAACGGATGCCGACGGGCGCTTTGGTTCGCCACGTATTCCGTCGGGACTCCACACGGTTACGGCGACGGCGCGCGGGTTCGTGGCGCGCGCCGTCGCCGTAGAGGTCACCGCCGATCTCGCCGATCTCACGGTCGTTCTCGCCCTTGCACCGTCGCCGCGCGTGCTCGTCGTCGACCCCGAAGGGCGCCCCGTTCCGGGCGCAGTCGTCGTGGCCTGCTCGGAAACTTCCGAGGTGACGCTTCACTCGATGGCGGACGGCACCGCGACGTTCGGGCCCGGCGCGATCGGGTGCGCGGCTCGCGCTCACCATGCGCGCTTTTCGCATTCGGCGCCGGTGCGCCTCGGCGGACAGCGCGTGACGACTCTCCGCCTCGAGCTCGGCGGGGCGATCGAAGGCGTGGTGACCGATCCCGGTGGAAGCGCTCTCTTCGACGGCGAGATTTCGGTGAGTAGCTTCGAGCCCGGCGAGAACGAGCAGCCGCTGAACGGGTCGTCGCCCGAGCTCACGCTGCCGCTCGGGCGCGAGTTTCGCTTTTCAGGACTCGCTCCCGGCGTGTACGCGCTGTCGGTGGTCCGCCGCCTGCGGATCGCCGGGTGCAGCGCTAGGGAGCTCCTTGCCTCGACGAGTTTCGAGGTGGCTGGCGGCCGCGTCGTCCGCGGCGTGCACGTCGTCACGGACCCGAGCGCGGGCGTTCCGAGCGAGGTCCTTTGTCCAACGCCGGAAATCGACGAAGGCTAGGGACCCTTCGAGTTCGCGGAAAGGACTCCCGCACACTGCGCGTGCCGGTGCTCGCCGGCTTTCACCCTGCGGGCGGCACCGTCGTCAGGCGCTGAGGCAGGTAGTACGTGGTCGTCATCGACGAGCCGGAGACCGTGGTGGCTCCGGGCGTCGTCGGGAACGCGGCTCCGAGGAGCGAGCCGAACGCCACGACCTGCGAGGCGGCGCCCGCCTGGTAGCCGAAGACCAGCGCGGGCGTCGTCCACGAGTAACCGATCGCGTAGAAGCGTCCTGCGACGAGAGGAATCGAGAGAGTCGGCGAGGATTGATAGCCCACGCCGGTCGTCGAGGTCGTCGTCGTCGTCGAGATGCTCGTGTACGTCCCCGTCTGGGTCGTCGACTCGAACACCTGCCACGTGAGTGTCATGGCCGACGCTGGATTCATGTAGTTCTCGATGCGAACCAGCGTGCGATTGGTCGTCGCGCTGAAAAAGTTCACCATCAAGTAGTTGCTGAGTGCTCCGCTCGTGTAGAGCGTGGGGTTCATCGGCGGAATCGTGTCGACGCCGCTGCTGCTCGTGCACCCCGTCGTGGTGCAGATCTGGCCCGAGGTGCTGCAATCGGTGCGCGTGCCCGTGTAGCCGAAGCCTTGTGCGTTGCAGGTGGTGAAGACGTTACCGTCACACGCGGCCTGTCCGGGGCTACACAGCGGAACGGCACACGCGATCGTCTGCGGGTTGCAGAGCTGCCCCGTCGTGCACGTCTGATAGAGCGAGAACGAGGAACCCGTCGAGTCGCACTGCTGGATCGTGTTCGTCTGACAGAAGCGCGTGCTCGGATCGCAGACCGAGTCGCTGCACTCGCCCGCGCCGATGCAGATCTGATCCATCGCCGCGCAGTCGTCGACCAGCGTTTCCTCGAGACCGTCCTCGGAGCACGAGACAACGCGCTCCTCCGTGGGCGAACAGCCCGTTTGTCCTGGCTCGCAGATCCAATCTTCGCAGCTCGCGCTCCCAGCTTCCTCGACGCAAGTGGACCGCGTGGCGCATGCCGAAGGGGAAGTCAGCTGGCTTCCGTCCTCGTTGCAGGTCGTGATGCTGTTGCCGGAGCAGCTTCCGCTGTCTTGGACGCAGATATCGCGAACGCAGCTTCCTTGCTGGCAATTGTGGTCGTCGGCACAGTCGTCGTCGCCGACGCAGCTCGCGCAGTAGCCGTTCGACGTGTCGCAGCGCAGGCCGAACAAGACGCACTGATTGTCGTTCGTGCAGGGTTTGCGGCACGAGTTCGTGACGCAGATGTCGCCCGCCGCGCAGCCGGTGCCGCCGAAGCACTGCACGCAGCGATCGGTCGAGGTGTTGCACACGAGGTTCTGCGGGCAGTCGTCCGTCGAGGAGCACGTCGTGATCGGCCGACACGCGTTGTTCACGCACTCGGCGTTCCCGTCGCAGTCGGAGACGGTCAGGCATTCGACGCAATCGCCGGTCGGTACGCTGCACCGCGAGCGATCGGGACGAGCCTCGCAATCGGCGTCTTCGCTGCAGGTCCCGCTTTGATTACCGCCGCTGCCGCCGCTACCGCTGCTACCGCCGCGTCCGCCGCTGCCGCCGGTGTCTTCGCCGCCGTTGCCGCCTTGACTCGTGCTGCCGCTCGAGCCGCCATTGTCACCCGTGTTGACCGGCGGATCCTCCACGCCGCCTTCGTTCTCCGGGGTGTCCTGACTCGTAAGACAGCCGGAAATGCCGAAAACTGCGGAACCCACGATGGCAGCCGCCCAAATGCCAAGCGTACGCATGCGATGAAGCTAGCAAGCCGCCCGTGACGGAGTCGACGACAAATCGCTCGATCGATATCAATAAGTAGAGAGCGCCGCCGGGTGTGTGCGAGTGGCACATGTCGTACATCACGTCTCGAGAAAATCGATTCGAACGATTTGTCGACGCGAGTGATTGATTGTCGTTCCGAAGTCGGAGTAGCTTCGGCCTGTCCTTCGAAACAATTAGGAGTGGCGATGCTAGGACGAAGAGGCAGAGGAGCCGGCGGAGCTGCGCTGACTGCAGCGTTCGTAACGGTTTTTGCGAGCGCTGCTGCGATCGCGCAAACCGGGACCGCTCCGCAAACGACGCCCCCGGGGTCGCCAGCCGGCACCGCACCGGCAACGACGACCACGACGACGACTGCCGTGGGCGCGCAGGGCCAGACGTCGACGGGCGTGACGTTCGGCGGAGCCACGGCCGCGCCGGTCACGACCACGACCACGACGACCACGACCGATCCGGACGGCGGCGAAACGAAGGTGGAAGAACCGACGGATCACGAAAAGGTCGTCGGCGGCTGGGGCGTCGGCCTGCTTTCGGCGGTCGAGCTACAGCCGCTCTTGCCCGGCCCCGCATATCCCGAGCAGTCGCTCGTCGTCGCCATTCTCGGCGCTCGCGGCTGGCTCACCGAAGGGCTCGGCGTCGAAATCGGGCTCGGTTTCAATACCCGGAACGGTACGCGCGCCGACGACCTCGAGGATCGAGAAGACGTGCCCGAGCCGACGACGTGGGGGCTCGCGCTCCACCTCGGCGTGCCGCTCTCCTTCTACGACGACGAGCACTACCAGTTCCTGCTCCTTCCGGAGCTCAACTTCGGAATGGCGATGGGAAGGACCGAAGACGATCCCAACGTTCCCGGCGACCAAGCCGTACGGCAGCGGGCCCGGCTCGTCGGCGGCGGGCTTCGTGCCGGCGCCGAAGTTCAGTTCGGCATGATCGGCTTGCCGATGCTGGCGCTGACGGGCACCGTCGGCGTGCGCCTCAACTATCAAGACGCTTCCGTCGAAGCGGCGGAAAACGGCGTCGTCGTCACGCGCATCCGTCGCGGGTTCGAAGCGTCGACGTCGTCTTTCAACGATCCGTGGGACATCTTCGTGAGCTCGATCGCAGCTCTCTACTACTTCCGGTGAAGGTGAATTCCGATGACCAAACTCAGTAATCTGGGACTTCTGACGCTTCTTGCCTCGAGCGCGTTCGCCTGCAGCGTGGATCGCACGCAGAGCGTCTCCACCGGCTACTATTTTACCGGTTGGGTTTACGACGGCGTGACCAACGAGCGCCTCGGCGACGGTGAAGAGGACGGCTACGAAATCTGGGTGACCTTCGGCAAAGGAACGGCCGAAGGAAGCGTGAGCGATACCGGCCGCTTCTGGCTCGGACCGGTCGAACCGTTCCACGACTACACCATCACCATCGACGCGGGCGAGAACTACCGGCAGTTCTACGCGAGCCAGTCGTTCCTCGTCGGAGCGGCTCGCGGCGCCGACGGCGAGCAATCCCAGCTCTTCGAAGCGTTCGTGTTTCCCTCACCCGACGTGCTCCCGAGCCCCGAGCTCACGTTCACCATCCAGACGCCGGACGGAACCCTTCCCGACGGCCAGATTCGCGTCACGCCGAACAACGACGTCGGCGAATCCGCGTTGAACCTCCAGGGCGACATCGACGGCTCCGTCGATGGTCAGGTTTGGGAGAACGACGCCGACCGCAAGTTTGCGACCGTCGTCGCCGCCGTGGAAGACGGCGTCGTGACGTTCGGAGAGGGCGCCCTCGTCTACGGCGTCGAGTACGAAGCGACCGTCTTCTCGGCGGACGGCTACACGCTCCAGAGCTTCACGTTCCGGTCGGGCGTCACCGACGATCAAACCGTGGTGCTTCCGCGTCTCACCGAGCAGGCGCTCGCCATCGTCTCGAGCAGCATCCTCACGGACGTGGACGGGTTCGACGAAAACGCGACCATCGTGCTCACCTTCAACCAAGACATCGAGCTTTCCGCGCGCCTGACTCCGGACTCGGTGATCGAAGCCCTCGACGACAGCTTCGCGATCCTCTCGCCCGACGCCGACGGCGACGGCGAGCAGAACGAGCTCATCGTCAGCGACGACGAAAACGACGTGCAGGAGCGCGGCGTCAGCTTCGAAATTTCGGGCAACACGCTCACCTTCACGTGGGAGCGCGACGACGCGAACTTCGAGACGCAGGACGAAGACGAC
Organism: Polyangiaceae bacterium; assembly: GCA_036374535.1. Classification (GTDB taxonomy): domain Bacteria; phylum Myxococcota_A; class Polyangia; order Polyangiales; family Polyangiaceae; genus PMG-095. Next base: position 9,563 of record DASUTR010000128.1, on the reverse strand, counting down.
CCGATCGCGCAGGCGATCTACGACGTGTCGAGCGTCCGGCTGAAGCCGGCCGGTGCGCGCACCGAACGGGAGGTGCCGCTCGATTCCTTGACCGGCGGTGCCCTCGCGGTTCAGGTCGATCCGGTCGGCGCGCTCTGACCGTGTCCACAGCCGAAATGAGCTCCGTTGTGTGATTCACGCTGGTCCCCTGGCGGTCCGTCCCCGGGCCCGTTAAGTTGAACGGTCGTGAGTGAGGCCGACACCTTACCGCCACCGCCAGGGTACGACCGCGGCCTCGTTGCGGGGAAGTATCGACTGACGCGCCAGGTCGGGCGCGGGGGGATGGGGACGGTCTGGGAGGGCGTGCACGAAACGCTCGGCACGCGCGTCGCGGTCAAGCTCATCGAGAGCGATCACGTCCAGAGCCCCGAGTCGCTGCGACGCTTCGAGAACGAAGCGCACGCGGCCGCGAGGCTCCAGAGCAAACACGTCGTCGAGGTCTACGACCACGGCGTGATGGCCGACGGGCGCGCGTTCATCGTGATGCAGTACCTGCAGGGCGAGCCGCTCGAGCGACGTCTCGAACGGCTCGGGCGCCTCTCCCCGCGAGAGACAGCGCGTATCGTCTTGCAGGTGTGCCGCGCGCTGTCGAAGGCGCACGCCGTCAACATCGTCCACCGTGATTTGAAGCCGGACAACGTCTTTCTCGTCTGGGACGAAGAGGACGGCGCGGACATCGTCAAGGTCGTGGACTTCGGCATCGCGAAGTTCACCGATCTCACGAGCGAAGCTGCGGGAACGAACACCGGCTCGCTGCTCGGTACGCCGTTCTACATGAGTCCCGAGCAGGCGCGAGGGCTACGAACCGTCGACCACCGCTCGGATCTCTGGTCGGTGGGTGTCATCGCCTTTCGGTGTTTGGTGGGCCGCCTTCCGTTCGAGGGCGAGTCGGTCGGCGACGTGCTCGTCAAGCTCTGCACCGCCCCGATCCCGGTGCCGTCGGAAATCGTGCCGGGTCTGCCGCCCGGGTTCGACGCCTGGACGGCGCGCGTCTTTTCCCGGGAGCCCGCCGCTCGTTTCTCGAGCGCCGTCGAGCTCGGGGACGCGCTCGCTCAGGTGTGCGGGCTTCCCGCGCGCGCGGCGCTCTCGACGGGAGATATCCCGACTCGAAGCTCCGATCCCGGCTCGGCTACGCTCCTCTCCGAACCGGTCTTCCACCCGACCTACTCGAACGATCACGCGCCGACCGGGACGACGCTGGCATCGCGCAACGCCCCCGCGCCGCGACCGGACGTTTCGATTGGCGGCGGCCTCACGAAAACACCGGCCCTGCGTCCACGCCGGAGCAAGCGCTCGCTCGTCCTGTCGCTCTTCCTCGTGCTCGGAGCGCTCGGCGCCACGGTGGTCGCCTTCATGAAGGCACGTCCTGCCGCGACTCCCGCCGCGTCCGCGTCCGCGTCGCCCGCGCTCCCGTCGGCCACACCGGCGCCATCGCCGAACGTGAGCGTCGCGCCGGCGCCCGCCGCCGAAAGCCCGCAGGCTCCCGCCCCGTCGTCACCAGTAGCTTCGGCCGCGGCGAGCGTGCCGGCGGCGATGGCACCGCGACCGGCCCAGGGGAAAGCGCCGAGGAAAAAACCACCGCCGGCAGCGAGTAGTCGAACCGCACCGAGCCTCGATATTCGTCTACAACGCTAGTTCATGAAGCATCGCCTGCTCGGGGTACTGCTCGCGCTGGTCCTCTCTGCTGCGCCCGCTCGGGCGGACGATTTGGCGGACGAGGCGGATCTTCAATTCACGCTCGGAGCGGAGGCCTATCAGAAGGGCGACTTTCGCGGAGCACTCGAACACTTCTTGGCTTCGAACCGTCTCGCCGCGAATCGCAACGTGCTCTACAACATCGCTCGCACGTACGAGCAACTGAAGCTCTTCCCGCAAGCGTATCGCTACTACACGCAGGCGCTCGACGGCGAGAACGACGCGGCCGCGCGGGCCAAGATCGAAGGCGCGCTCGCGCAGCTCGGAAAGAGCGTCGCCGTGTTGCGCGTCGAAACGGAGCCGCCGGGTGCGACGCTCTACGTGGATCGCAAGGATCTCGGGGCGCGCGGTGAATCGCCCCGCACGTTCGGGCTCGCGCCCGGCCGCTACAAGGTGCTCGCGGAGCTCGCCGGGTACGAACCCGTCGAGACGACCGTGGACGACGTGAAGATCGGTCAGGAGCGCAGCGTGCGCCTGAAGCTCGAGCCGATTCTGGGCTTCGTCGTCGTGAGCGGAACTGCCGGTGCGGCGCTGCGCATCGACGCTCCGGACGCGCCCGCGCGCTGCGCCTTACCGTGCCGGCTCGGGCTTCCACCGGGGCGCTACCTGGCGTTCGTGACGCAGTCCGGCTATCGCGCGACGCAGATTCCCTTCTTGGTGAGAGCGAACACCGAAACGAACTTCGAGGCGAAGCTCGAGCCGCTGAGCGGCACCGTCGTGGTGAGCACCGACGAGCCCCGGGCGCTCATCGAAGTCGACGGCAAACCCCGCGGGTTTACCCCGGCGATCCTCACGCTTCCCGCCGGAAAGCGTCGTCTGCGCATCTCGATGAGCGGGTTTCGTCCCGTCGAACGCGAGATCGACGTGCTGCCGAACGCGGAGCAACGTCACGAGCTCGTGCTGACGCAATCCGAGGAGGTCATCGCCGCGTCGCGTATCGGAGAATCCGTGGAAGACGCGCCGAGCTCGGTGAGCGTCATTCCGGAGCAAGAGCTTCGCGCGCTGGCTCAGCCGACCATCGCCGAGGCCGTGCGCGGGACGCGCGGGGTGTATCTCTGGGACGATCGCTCGTACGTGACGGTGGGCATGCGCGGGCTCGGCCGGCTCGGCAGCTACGGCAACCGGCTGCTCGTCCTGTACGACGGCCATCCGGTCAACGACGATTGGATCGGCTCGTCGTACGTCGGCTACGACGCGCTCACGGATCTCGGCGACGTCGAGCGCGTCGAGGTCGTGCGCGGTCCGGGCTCGGTCCTGTACGGCACGAATGCGTTTTCGGGCGTGATCAACGTCGTGAGCGACGATCGCGAGCGACGCCCCGGCGGATCCGTGGGCGTCTCGACGAACCAGAACGGCGTCGCGCGCGGGCGCGCGCGCGGCGACGTGCGCTTCGGCAAGGATTCCGGCATGTGGACGAGCGTTGCGGCGGGGCGCAGCGCGGGGCGCGATTTCGAGTATCCCGAGCTCGGCGTCGAGGCCAACGGCGTCGACGGCTTCCAGTCCGGAACCCTGCGCGGCCGCGCGTACCATGGCTGGCTCACGGGGCAGTGGTCGCTCCACTCGCATTCGAAGGGCATCCCTTCCGGCGCCTACGAAACGCTCATCGGCGATTCGCGCAACCGCCAGACCGACACGCGCGGGTTCGTCGAGCTCCGCGCCGAGCCCCACGTCTCGAGCGAGGTTCAGCTCCTGTCGCGCTTGCACGGAAACATCTATCGTTTCCGCGGTTCGTACGCCCGCGCGGAAGCGGACGGCGGCGTCGAAGTCGACGAATTTCGTGGCTCCTGGCTCGGCTTCGAGCAACGGGTGATTTTCACGCCGGGCGAGGCGTTGCGTCTGACGTTGGGCGGAGAAGGTCAGGTGCACTTTCAGGTGGAACAGACGGCGCGCGACGACGAAGGCGTGTTCCTCGACGATTCGAGTCCATTTCAAACCGCGGCGGGATACGGCGTCGCCGACCTTGCCCTCGGCGAGCGCGTGCGCCTGTCGGCGGGCGCCCGATTCGACGCCTATTCGACCTTCGGCACGTCGCTCAATCCGCGCGGCGCGGTGATCGTGCGCCCGTACTCGAACGGGAACCTCAAGATCCTGGGAGGCAAGGCGTTCCGCGCTCCGAGCGTGTACGAGCTCTACTACAACGACGGAGGCTTCACGCAGGTCGCGAGCCCCGAGCTCAAGCCCGAGACGGTCTACTCGGGTGAAGTCGAGCACACGCATCGCTTCTCGCCGCGGGTCGCCGGAACCGTGTCCGCTTACGCCAATTACGTGCGCGGGCTCATCGTCAACGAGGGCAGCGGCGTCGAGTCGGATCCGCTCTTTTACAAGAATTCGGACGCGCCGCTCGCGACCTTGGGCGCCGAAGCCGAGCTCCGCCGCGACTGGCGGCAAGGTTGGATGCTGAGCGTGTCGTACGGGCTCAGTTACGCGCGGTTTCTCGCGTCCGAGTCGTTCGCCGACGTCATGACGCTCGAGAAGGATCCGGCGCACCAGCACGTCGCGAACGCTCCGGCGCACCTTGGCGCGCTCAAAGGCGCGGCTCCCATCATCTCGCGCCTGCTCATGGCCGCGACTCGGATTACGGTGGAAGGCTCGCGCTACGATCGAAACGAAGAAACGGCCGACGGCCCTCAGGGCACGACGCCCGCGGTGGTGCTGTGGGACATCGTCCTCTCCGGCGAAGAGCCGCGCTGGGGACTCAAGTATTCGTTCGGCGTCTACAACGCATTCGACTGGAGCTACGACCTGCCCGTGAGCAGCGAATTCCAGCAACGCACCATCGCGCAGGACGGCCGCACGTTCCTAGCGTCCGCCGACGTCGCGTTTTGAACACGGCATGATCGAGACGTCATGGCGGGCTCGGCGGCGGCCGGCCGCTGCGAGCGGTGCTATGCTCGGTCGTTCGGGAGGTGTCATGCGAAACAATCCGTTGCTCTTGGCGATTCTGGGTGCTCTGGCCGGCTGCAGCGAAACGTTTCGAGACACGGGGTGCATGGAGGTTCCGGCGGAACAGACGACGTGCAAGTCCGAAGCGTCGGTCGAGCCGGGCGATCTCTTTTTGCCGAACAAGTGCGGTGACGATCTCGAGATCAGCGAGGTGCTCGGCCCCGGCAAGCGCGGCACGACGAACCTCGAGACCGGCTCGAAAGAGACGTGTTGTTACCCGGTCGAGGTCGTCGATCACGATCCCGACGCCGAGTGCATGGTCGGAAGGCCGTACTTCGAGGACGGCACGGCACGGAGCGCGCCGCTCCGGTCTCGTGCCCCGGCGCCAGCGTCGGCGCGTGCGGTCGCCTGGGCGAACGCCGGCAGGGGTGAGCACGCGTCGATTGCGGCCTTTGCGCGGCTTGCGTTGCAGCTCTTGCGGCACGGCGCGCCGGCCGAACTCCTTCGTGGGGTTCATCAGGCCGCTCTCGACGAGATCCGCCACAGCGAGGTTTGCTGGTCGCTTTCCGAGCGGTTCGGTGCCGGCGCGGTCACGGCCGGCGACTTTCCGTTCGCGGGGCCCGTCGCCGTCGACATTTCGCTCGCGGAGCTCGCCGCCGCCGCCGTGCGCGAGGGTTGCTTGGCGGAGACCCTCGGCGCTCACGTCACCGACGTGGCGGCTCGCCGCGCATCGGACCCTTTCGTGCGCGAAGCGCTGCGGTCGATCGCGGACGAGGAGGCGACGCACGCGGTGCTCTCGTTCCGCATCGTCGCCTGGGCGCTCGCTGTGGGCGGCGACGACGTGATGGCCGCCGTTCGAACCGCTCTCCGAAAACCGTGGCCTCGGCTCGACGTTGCGGAGTTGGCGCTCCGCGCGAACGTCGACGCGGCCGAGCTCCGCGCTGCGGCGAGCGAGGGAGTCCGCGACGTACTCGAGCCCGCGGTCGCGCGACTTCTCGCAAGCTAGTATCGTGCCTGCGCTCGGGCCATCGTCGCGGCGCTGATCCAGTCGCCCGAGTTGCGCATCGAAATCTCGGGCTCCGATCTGGACTCGTGAACAGCGCGCTCTTTTCAAAAAGTCATGGCCGTAACGTCGCTCACCAACGGGTGGTGGAAGGTCCGCTTGTTTGGTGTTGAGGTCGCTGGAACCCAGCCCGTCGATATTGCCGTGCATGAGCGGGTAAGTCGGTGCCAAACTTCCGTCTGTCGAAGTGATCGGTCTCATCCGAACCCACGCCGTCATCAAGGTCCGCGGTGCCGCCGTGGCTTCCGCGGTTCTGCTCTTCGCGTGCGGCGATGACGCTGGGAAGCAGGGCGCCGACGTGCCCGTCCCGGCCGGGGTCCCCGTCGACCTTCAGACGTGCCCACCGCTCGCGGCGGAGCGGATGGCGGTCGTCTTCGACGAACAAGGGTTGCGCGTTGCGGCTCTGGAGACTCCAACCCCCTCGCGGTATGGTTGCGTGAGCCAGCGTGGCCGCGGGTGCCGTCGTGCGACGGGGCAACGCCTGGGGATCGCGGCGCGCGGTGCGCAGCGCGAGATGAAGCCCTCGAGGTCCGCCTCGCGACGAGCTCGAAAGAGTTCGAGTGCACGCTGGTGGATGGCCTCGGTCTGGTGGACTTTTCCGACATCGACCGGGCCCTCGCTGGAGACCTCAAGCCCCTCTATTGGGAGGACCCGTATCACTTCTCGAGCGGCAGGCCGGTGCCGGTAGTCCGCGCTTTCCGAGTGCCGCTCACGTGGTCGCTCGTCGAGCAATTGGCGCGCCATCCCTACGTCGAGCAAATTGACACCGTGCCCGGGCACGCGCCCGTGTTCGGCACTCAGCCGCCCCCGCCGCCCGCGGACTGTCCGACCCTGCGAGAGCACCCCGCGAACAAGCTCACGCAGCTCCAGGGGCTGCGTGGAGTAGCGGGGCGAGGCGGGGTCGCGATCGAGCTCAGCTTGCAGGGCATCGTGCCGCAAGCACCCTGCGGTTCGGGTGGTGCTCTGCCGGACGACTGCGAGCCCTGCGACGCGTTCATCTATGCGGAATGGGAACGGTCCATCCAGAGCACGCGACGTCTGGCCTGCTTGGGGCGCGAGGTCGACGCCGTCGCTGGAAAGGGCGCTATTCCGCTCGACTACCTCGGCCTCGAAGGAAGCCTCTGCACGCCTTCCTTCATGTCTGGGGTGCCTTCGATGACGACCGTCGCGACCGGGCGTGCGCTCACGTGGGAAGAAGCCGAGCGTGTCGCCGCGCACCCCTACGTCGAGACCATGGTCCCGTTCGGCTCGGGCATGGACCCCGACCCGGCGGGTTGTCCGCTCGATACGACGGTTCCTCCTCCAGTTCCCGAGTGCGGGGAGGTCCGCGAGGCGACCGCCGGCAAATGGACCGAGGAAAGCGAAGAGCGATGGAGCGCCACGCCGGACGCGCACGATGTCATCGTCCAGGTTCGGGGGGCCGCCCGAAATTGCCCGACGAGTTGTCCGCCCGCGCCCAACGCCTGCCCGAGCTTCGAGCGCCAGCAGGAGTACATGTCCGAATGGAACTGGCAGTCGCAGCGCTGCGTGAGAGAGCTGATCGATGCCGTCGGGGGGACCGCCACGCAGGAGCGCTTCTGGCTCGTCGACATGATCGTGGCGACGCTGACCTGGAGCCAAATTCAGGCGGTCGCCGAGCACCCCCACGTGCAGACGATTGAACCTGAAAGCGGCGGCGAGCCGCCACAGTAGTTTCGTTCCGGCCGCACGTGGAAACCGTCCTCCCGCAAGATCTTCGTCCATCTCGCGAAAAGATGACCATCGCTCGCGCCCGTGTCGTTCTGCGCGCGCACGCTCGCCCAGCATACATCTTGATGCGTTCTCGGATTCGCGACACTAGTCGAGTCGTACTCGGAGTCCGAGGTAGGAGGCTAATGCCCGCTACCGCGCTTTCGTATTTGAAGTAGCGCGTCTTTCTTCGCGAATCGTTCGTTTCGCTTCGTGAAGAGTTCGCTATTGCGACGTTCGCCGCTCCTTGTTACTCGCGTCGTCGCGAAACCGTCGAGTGCGGATCGATCCGGAAGGGAGCCCGAACATGGCATCGAAGCAGCTTGTCCTATTCAGCGTGTCGTTTTCCATCATCGCTTGTGGGCCCGAAGCGCCGTGGCAAGACGACGCCGCCGAGCTCGGCGAAGAAGCGTCCGCTTGCGCAGCGCAATTCGCGCTGACGAGCCCGGCCTTTTCCGACGGCGAACGAATTCCCGACGCTCACACTTGTCAGGACAAGCCGTTCGGCGCCGGAACCTCGCCCGAGCTCGACTGGGCGCGAGGGCCGAAGCCGAAGGGCGCGCAGAGCTACGCCGTGGTCTTCAAGGATCTGTCGCTGACGGAGCTGTCGCCCCCCGACAATCGCGGCTACCACTGGGCGATTTGGGACATCCGCAGTCACAAGCTGAAGGCGGCGCTCGAGGGTGAAGAGTTCGTGTCGAATCCTCCTCATGCCCGCCAGTGGTCGCGATACAGCCCCTACGGGTATCTCGGTCCGTGCCCCAATTGGGATCCCGCCGTTCCGCCGCGCACCGACACGTACTCGTTCACTTTGTACGCGCTCGGACAGAAGATCATCGAGCTTCCGCCGGTCGATCCCGCGCTGCCGAACTACGTCCGCGTGCTCGACGAGTACCTGAGCTCCATCGCGCTCGACAGGACGGAGCTCCGCGGAACCTCGGACGCGACGCCGACTTCGGCGCCCGTGCCGCCGGGGCCGCCGCCGCCCCCGGCGCCCCGACCCTGAGCGTTCGCGAAGCGCCGACCCCGGACGAGCGCCGGCCGGCACAGTGTCGCCCGCTGGACACAGTGTGCCGGCCCTGGCGCACGCCGAGCGACCTCGCGTCCGCATAACGCGGTTGCGCCCGCGAAGCTCGCCCGGCACGAGACGTGCTTGGTCGGGTTCGGTCATGTTGGGTTGGTTGGCGTTGGGGGCAGCTTGCGCGGCACCGCCGCACGATTTCGAGCGGGCATGGGAGCTTGCCCGTCGCGATCGCGAGGAAACGCAGAACGCCGAAGACGAGAACCCGAAGCCGGCGCCGTCGAGCGCACAGGGCGAGCTCGGAGCGCAGTGGCTCTGGGCATCGGGCAAGGTGATGCCGGGCGTGCTCGCCGGAGTTGCCTACGGCGCGCTCCGCTTGGATTTCGAAGCGAGCTTGCTCGCGCTCACGCGACCGAGCCCCGAGTTCGACACGGAGCTCTTGGGCGGTCAGTTCGGCTTCCACGCCATGATTCGCCCGTTCTACGCCGAGCGTTGGGAGCTCGCAGCCGGGCTCGGTGCCGACGCGTACAGCCTCTTCAATATCCACGGCGACGTGTTCGAGGTGGCGCTTTCGTTGCGCGCCGCAGGGCACTTCTGGTTGTCGAGTCGGGTCGGTGTCTTTGCCACGGCGCGCGCCTACCCGCTCGCGACGTCGGGACTCGAGCTCGGCACGGCTCGCGACCGTTCGGCGGGTCTTCCCGTTCTGTTCGGCACGGGCGTCACCTGGAGGTTTCAGTGAGGGGGCTCGTCGCGACGCTCGTGCTGGCGCAGGCTTGCGGCTGCGCGCCGCTGACCTTCTCCGACCCCGGCGCCGTCGATTTTTCGCGTTATCGCAGCGCGTGGGTCACCGGCGACGGCGCGGATTACCTGGCCGCCGAGCTCGCGGAGATCTCCGGGTTCGAATCCGTCACGACCGAGCCCGGGGCGGACGTGGATCTCGTCATCGAGGTCTCGGTCGCCGTCGAAGAAGAGCAGACGTGCGAGTGCGAGTGTGACGATGATTGCAACGAAAGCTGCACCTGCACGTCGGAGTTCGATGCGACGGCCGCGTTCGTCGCGCGCACGCCCGCCGGCCAGACCGTGGACATGGGAACAGAGAGTGACACGAGCGCTACGGAGCTCGAAGCCTTCGAG
>DASUTR010000127.1:0-2547 GCA_036374535.1 Polyangiaceae bacterium | reverse complement strand
TTTGCCCACCGTCGCGAGGGTTCGGAGGGTTACGACCTCATCGGTGATGCCGTGAACACGGCCGCGAGGCTCTGTTCCTGCGCTGGGCAAGGCGAGCTTTTGGTCACCGAGCTCGCGATCCAAGGGCTGACCGAAATGTTCGAAACCGAAGCCGTCGATGCGCTTTCACTCAAGGGGAAGAAGGAGCCTGTCCCCGCGCGTCGAGTGCTCGGCCGGTCCGACGTCGCGACGCGATTTGCTGCTTCTCTGCGCCGCGGTCTGTCGCCACTCGTGGGGCGTGAGGAGGCGCTCGAACGTCTCGAACGGGCGCTCGCCGCCTCGGAGAGAAACGGGCTCCGGTTGGTCACCATCGTCGGCAGCCCGGGAATCGGCAAGACGCGAACCCTCGCCGAGCTCAAGCGCCGGATCCCCGCGGGAGTGCGTGTGCTCGAAGGGTGCTCGGAGGATCGGCCTGCCGCGGCGCTCCAGCCGTTCATCGAGATGGTGCGCGAGCTGTTCGGCCTTGGCGCGAGCTTCCGGCGTATGGAAGCGGTCGACGTGATCGATCGCGTGCTCGGTGACCTCGGGCCCGCGGTTTCGATATCGCGCAGCGTCTTGTTGCACTTGTTGGGAGTGGGCTCGCTCGACTCGGCGTCTACGAATCCGGACGAGGCGAGGCAATCGTTCGTCTCGTCGTTGGTCGGGCTCTTCGGCGCGCTCAGCAAACAGGGCCGCCTCGTGCTCGTCCTGGACGACTGGCACTGGGCCGACGACCTTTCGCGCCAGGTGCTCGGCCGCTTGCTCCGGGAGCTCAGGGATACACCGACACTCGTCCTGGTCGGCTCGCGCGAGGCGGGCGACCCGCTGCTCACCGTCGGCGAGATCGTCGAGCTAAAGCCCCTCACGCATGACCAGTCGGCGCGAGTGATCGCCTCGATCTTGCCGTACTCGTTCGATCTCGGCTTGAGCCGGGCGATCCACGATCAATCGGGCGGCAATCCGCTGTTCCTGGAGGAACTTTGCCGGGCGCTGCCCAGCGAAGCGCCGAGCGGCGAAGAAGACGTCGTGGGAGGCAGGATACCCGGCACAGGTCGCGGGATCATTCGGGTTCGGACCGAGCGGCTGGCGGAGGCTCCCGCCCGCGTTCTCAGAGCCTCCTCCGTCATCGGCGGCGAGGTGCCGTCCTGGCTTCTCGCGCGCGTGCTCGATGTGCCCGATCTCGAGCAATCCCTCGAGGTCCTCGTGCAACGCGATCTCGTGCAACCACCCAACGCGCAGGGCACGTTTCGGTTCAAGCATTGGACGACTCGCGAGGTCGTCTACGAAGCCGTACGGTTACCCGAACGCCGCGAGCTTCACGGCGCCATTGCGCGTGCTCTCGAAGACCACGCGGCCAGCTCGTCCCTACCGCCGCCCTACGAGGCGCTCGCTCGCCACTGGGCGGGAAGCGGAGATCATGCGCGCGCCGCGTCGTACGCCGAACGGGCAGGGGATCGAGCCGCAGCTTCGTCGTCGCTCGATTGCGCCCGCCTACAATACCGAATAGCGCTCGACGCAATCGACAAGCTCGGACTCGACGGCGAGCGAGCCGAGCGCTGGGTTCGAATGGTCGACAAATGGGCGGCAGCGTGTCTCTACAGCCCCGCCGAAGAGCAACTGCTACTCATCCAGCGCGCGGGCAACCTCGCTCTCCAGCTGGGTGACACGACGAGCGCTGCACGCGCCGAGTATTGGCTCGGTTGGTTCAGCTACACGCTCGGGAATCTCGAGGTGTCCGTGCGCCACTGCCGCGAGGCGCTGGAACGGGCTCGTGCCATCGGCGACGAGCGCCTCGCGACGCAGATCAGCCTGAACCTCGGGCAGAGCCTGGCCGCAGCAGGTGACTATCCGGAGGCGCTCATCCACTTCGACTCCAGTCTCGACGTGAAGCGTCGCACCGGTCGCAGTCATCCGCACAAGACCCGCGAAGGACGGCGCGTCCCTCAAGGTTTTGCATACGCCCTCGCGTGCAAGGCGCTGGTGCACGGCGACCTTGGACAGTTCTCGAAGGCGTACGCGTGTTTCGACGAGGCGTTCGAAGTCCTGAGGGACAGTGGGCACGCGGTGGAAGGGTCGTGTCTCGGCGTGCTCGGCATGGTGCAACTCATGCAGGGCGAATGGAAAGACGCGCTCGATTCCGCAGTGCGGGCGCAGGCGACGGCGGAGCGCGTGAACGGACCCTACGTGTTCGCGATGAGCAAGACGGTGAGCGGCTACGCGCGCTTCATGCTCAATCGGGCGCCGGACGCCATTTCGGAGCTCCTCCACGCCGTGCGGTGGATGGAGAACCGCGGCGCTCGGCTTTTCATTTCGTTCAACCATGCCTACCTTTCGGACGCGCTGCTCGCGGTTGGGGAGACCGAGCAAGCGACCGACTACGCCCGACGGGCGCTCGATCGAGCAGCGGTGAAAGACCGTTTGGGGGAAGCAATGGCCCATCGGACGCTCGCGCGCATCGCCGAGCAGGGCGGTCGCGAGGCCGTGGCGCACGAGCACCTGGATGCCGCTCTCGCGGCCGCGCGCGCGCGC
>DASUTR010000126.1:0-4585 GCA_036374535.1 Polyangiaceae bacterium | reverse complement strand
GTCCGAATCGGGCTGGCAATCGGTCGGCAAACCCGAGCCGCCGGTTCCGCCGTTCGACGAGCCACCGCTCGACGAGCCGCCCTGAGTCCCGCCGTTCGAGCTCCCGCCGCTGTCGTCGTCGCCGTCGTGCTCGTCGAGCTCCCGATCGTCGAGCTCGACGCAGTGGGTCGCGAGGAACACGAGCGAGAGGAGCGCGACGATCCGGCGAGCTACCATGCTCCGCTCACGTTGAGCCCGACGTGGCCGCGCGCGACCTCCGGCGCCACGCGGAAGCGCGAGCTTTGCTTCTCCGCTTTCGGCGCCGTCAGAAAGATCACGGCGCCCGCTACGATTCCGACGCCTCCCAAACCGTAGCCGACGTACGAGTTGAGCTGCGAGGCCTTCGCCTCTTCGACCAAGTCGTCGTGGTCGTCGATGTCTTCGGACGTGCAGGGCTCGCTGTCGTCCGAGCAGATCTCGAGCGCTTCGTCGTTTTCGGACTTCGCCTTCAGCGTAAAGACGCCGCCGACGACGAGTCCGACGACGCCGAGACCGCCGACCGCGAGACCGATGATGCGCTGCCCCTGACCCGTGTTCTTGCCTTGGTCGACGGGCGCCGCCGACGTGCCGGCGGGCGGCGCCGAAGTCTGGGTTCCGGCTACGGCCACGGGGGCTGCCGCCGCGTTCGGATCGTCTTCGAGCGCGCTCACGACGACCTTTGCGGTCGCGCCGGCGCCCTCGGCGCGCGCATCCATGTGCAATGGTTTCTTGCCGGGAGCGGTAACGTCGATGGAACGAACGCCGGGATCGACCGGTGCGGCGACGCCCCAGAGCCCCTGGGGGACGACGGCGCCGTCACGCTTGACTTCGACTCCCGGGATCTTCGCGACTTCCGGAGTGACCTCGATGACGAGCTTCGTGAGCTTCGTTTCGAGGGCGGTCGCCTCGTCGCGTGCGAGCTGTTCGCGGTCCGCCTGTTTGGAGGCGGCGGCGAGCGCAGCCGCCTCGCGGTACGTGGACCAAGCGCTCGCGGTCTGGCCTGCTTCCTTGTAACAGAGGCCGAGATTGAGCAGCGTGCCCACTGCCGGGTCCAGACGCTGGCTGTCGGCGAGCTTCGGACACGCCTCCGAATAGCGCTTCTGCTCGCGGAGCTTCTTGCCTTCTTCGAACAGCGCTTCCGCGGCCGCTTTGTCCGTCGCGGACTGAGCGCGAGCGACCGGCGCGATCGAAATGCTCACGAGGAGCGCCAAACCTGCCCATCTCAAGTTCGTCAAAGCGAGTGTCACCTAGTTACTGCCGCGCGCCGCCGGGCGCAACGCCGCTATTTGCGGTCGCCGTACAGGTCGGATTTCTTCGCGGGCGGCTTCGCTGCCGGTGTCGGCGCGGGCGCAGGGGAGACCGCCGATTTCGGCCTCGGCGCCGCATGGGATGTTTTCTTCGGCGCGACGGGCGTGACGGGCGCTCGGGCAGTCGGGGCCGAAGCTGCGACCGTTGCGGCGCTCACGGGCGCCGGCGCGACCGTGGGCGGAGGCTCCACCGGCGCAGGTGGCGGAGCGGCTACCGCTTTCACGTCGGGGGTCGCCGGAGCTGCGGCGACGACGGGCGGCTCGGGGGTCGCCGCGCCGCGTTTCAGCAACATCGAACCCGCGGCGCCGCCGGCGAGGAGCAGGGCACCGAGCGCCAGCGCGACCTTCAGTCCCCCGTTCTTCTTCTGCGTCCCCGTTTGGGCCCACGGAGCGCTCGTCGACCCGTGAGGAGGGGCGCTCGACGGCAGCGCCTCGTCCGCATGCGGCGTCGAGATGCCGAGACCCGACGCTTGGACGACGCGCGAAACGCGCTCGATCGATAGCCGCGCGCGGCGCGGCGCGAACGGCGCGAGAGAGTGCGCGAATTCGGCGATGTTCGCGTAGCGATGGTTACGGTCTTTTTCGAGGCAGCGCGAGATGACGTTCTGGAGGCCTTCCGGCGCGTCCGGTCGGAAATTTCGCAGCGGTTCGGCGCGCTGCTGGAGAATCATCGCGCAGAGCTGCGTGATCGTGTCGGCCTGGAAGGGGACGCGACCCGTGAGAAGCTCGAACAAAATCGCACCGAGCGCCCAGATGTCCGTGCGCGCGTCCACGTCGCGCGACGACGCCATCTGCTCGGGAGACATGTAGAGCGGCGACCCCATGATGGTCGTCGTCTTCGTCATGCCGAGATCGGCGCCCGAGCTGCCCATGCCCGTGACTTTCGAGATGCCGAAATCGAGCACCTTGACCGACGGGGTGCCGTCGGCGCGGGTCACGACGAACAGGTTCGACGGCTTGAGGTCGCGGTGAATGATGCCGAGCGCGTGCGCTTCGGCGAGCGCTTCGCACGCCTGGAGCAGGTACTCGACCGCGAGCTCGACGGGCAGCGCGCCGTGCGTCTTCGCCAGCGCGCCGAGATCGCCGCCGTCGAGGTACTCCATGATCATGTACGGAGCGCCCGTTTCGAGCGTGCCCACGTCCGTGACGCGCGCCACGTGCTCGCTCTTGATGCGCACGGCGGCGCGGGCTTCCCGGAGAAAGCGCGCGACGGCTTCGGCGTTCTGAAGCGCGTCGGGCAGGAGGAACTTGATGGCGACGCGCTCTTCGAGTGTGACGTGCGTGGCCGCGACGACGACCCCCATGCCGCCAACGCCGAGAACGCGCTCGATGCGGTACTTGCCGAGCAGGATCTGGCCGGGCTGTACCCCCGCGGCGACGTGACCGTGCTCGGTAGCTAGTTGGTTCGACACGTCACCTCCGGACCGATGGACCAGTATAACCGAGACGGTCCGATGAGGGCCATGTCGGTCCTCTTACGCGCGATAAACGCGCAGGATCTCCGCCATCAACCGTGAATGACCACGACCGTCGCAGCGCCGAGCTTCGGTTGCCAGCGCACCCCGTGCCAGCCCTCCGGGACCTCGGGCTCGGTGAATCCGTAGAGCCACTTCGCATCGTCGGGCGAGAGGTTCACGCACCCGGCGCTCATGAGGTTTCCCCAGTTGTCGTGCCAGTAGGCCGTGTGCAGGGCGTACGGGCCCGTGACGTTCTGAACCCAGGGTACGTCGGAGTGCACGAACTCGTCCGGCGCTTCCATGGTCGCGGTCGCGAACTTGCCGGTAATGGGAAAGGTTCCCGTCGGCGTCGACGCGGTCTCGAGCGTCGGACGGCCGGGGACGGGCTCGCCGCCCCGGCCCGCGGAGATCAGCGTGGCGTAGACGGGCGTCGTATCCTCGTAGGCGATGAGCCATCCACCCCGGATGCTCACCTCGATCCAGCTGCGCCGCCCCTTGGGGAGCTCGGTCATGCGGGTGGCGCTGCCGACGGCGTCGCCCCAAGGCGTCTTGCCCCGAGGCGCCGGCACGACGGCGTCGCGCGCCTTCACGAAGAGGCCGTCACGATCGAGTGCGAGGTAGCGCTCGCCGTCGAACTCGACGCTCTCGCCCGTGAGCTTCACGAACGTGAGACGCCGCAGCTTGTCGCCGGTCGGCTCGAGCTCGCCGTTCGGACCGCGCCGGAAGGTCGGTCGATCCTCGCCGCGAAAAAACGCGAGCGGTAGCTTGATGTCACCGAGCCGCGTTCCCTGGAACGTCACGGGGGGATAGACCTTCACGCGATCCTTCGGCACCCAGGTGTAGTCGCCGGCGAGCAGGTAGCCGCGCCCCTGCCACGAAACCTCGCGCGAGTACGCGACCGTCGAACGCGGCGTGAGGTACCGGCGGCCCTCGTGCACCGAGCGCACGAAGTCGGGAAACACGGGCGGCTCGTCCGCCGGCAGCGTCACGTCGATACCGGGGAGCGCCTCGGACCCTTCGCCGTTTCGTGCGGCGGCGACGCGTCGCTCGTAGACCTCGAAGCCGCGCTCGCGCATCTTCTGCTCTTCGCGCGTCGGCAGCGCCTCGTAGCGTTGAAGTCCAATCGACTCCCCATAGCGGTGGGGGCGTGCCTGTCCGAGATCACCGCCGTACTTTCTGAGCGCGGCGAGCGCGGGATCGTTTCCGTCGAGCGTCACGCGCTTGCCGTCGACGCACACCCAGCCGCGCGGCTCGACGGCGTACCACGTCTCGCAACCCGGACCGGGCCGCGCCTTCTGACTCTTGAGCTTCACGGAGCCGCCGGACCACAAAAATCCGATCCAATCCGTACCCGAGTCCGGCTCGCTCCGGATCCAGACGAAGCGCGTCTTGGCGTGGACGCGCGGCGCGCCGTCGTCCACCGGGCGCTTCGGCTCGGCGAGGGCCCCCGCGCTCGGAGTCGGCGAGGGAACGGTCGCGCCGGGCGCCGGCGCCGCCGCGCTCGGGGAGGGCGCGCGGGCAGGCGGATGCGTCGCCGCGGAGCGCTCTGGCTCTTCGTCCCGGTGCACGGATGCGCACGCGAGGGCGAGTGCGACGAGCGGGGCGCTCCCGGAAACGAGGGCTCTTCTCGACACCTGGGCCCACCGTAGCGCAACCTCGGCGTTCCACCCACTTTCGCCGGCCCTTCGCGATGCCCGCCACCTCCCGCCCCGCCCCCACGACGGAGCTCGAGCTCCTCGAGCGGGCGCAGGCGCTCGCGGCGCGGACGCTCGCCGACATCGCTCTCGCCGAGGGGCTCGGCGT
>DASUTR010000125.1:0-6517 GCA_036374535.1 Polyangiaceae bacterium | reverse complement strand
CGACTCGCCTTCGTGACGAGCGTCGGCGGTCACCACGATCTCCCGCGCGTGCTGCGCTTCCTGGTTCGAAACCGCATCGAGACGCCGTCGGGAACGCGCTCCGTCGCGGCGCATGAATACGGACTCGTCGTGCTTCTCTACGGCCATCTCGAGCGCTTCGTTCCTGCGAACGATCTCGAGCTCATGCGCGCCGGCGTCAAAGCGTGGCTCAAAGAGGATCGCCCCGGCGCGCGCCGCCTCGCCGCCGCACGAAAGTCCGCGGAGAGCGAGCGGCTGTGGCAGCTTCTCGAGAAGGGCCGCGTCCAAACGCTCGCTGCCGATATCGACGGCGTGCTGGCCGAGAAAACCGCGGAGCTCCGCGCCCTCTCGCCGAGCGGCCGTCTCGCCGCGGTGGGAGCTCCCGTGTACCTCCTGCACGGAACGCACGACTCCGTGATCCCGCCTTCCGAAGTCGAATGGGCCGCCCTCGAGCTCCGCTCCCACCCCCACGCCGCCCTCGTAACCCCGCTGCTCGAGCACGTGAGCGTCGCCGGCAATGTCGGCTGGGACGAGAGACTCGCGCTCGTACGCTTCATCTCGCGCATCATGTAAGCACTCCGCGGCTACCTGTACGGATCGGAGTTAGCCGCCAACGGCCGCCAAGGGCGGATGAGCTCGCCATCGGAAGTTTTTTTTGGCCCCCGCCCAAAACAAGAAAATACCCTCCGCTGGCGCTCTCCTCCGCTCTTGGCGGCTGCCTGGCGGCTAACTCCGATCCGTACGAGGAGTACAGTGTGTTCGTCAGCCGACGGCGAGGCGGGCGAAACGGCGGAGGAGCTCGGCGCTTTCGGGGGTGTCTTCGGTGGGCAGAGCGTCGGGATCGAGGCCCTCACTCGCGATCGCGTCGCGGCGCGCTTCGATGTAGCCGCGCACGATTTCGCCGTCGAACTCGGGATGAAATTGGACGCCCCAGGCGCGCTCGCCGAAGCGTGCGGCGCCATAGGGATCGAGACGCGTGCGACCGACGAGGCGCGCGTCGGGCGGGAGCCTCTCGGCCGAATCGACGTGACTCGAGTTCACCCGCAGCGTCCGGGGCGCTTCGCCGAAGAGTGGATCGCCGTCCGTGACCTCGAAGTCGACGGTGCCGATCTCCCTGCCTCTCGGGTTTCTCGTGACGTGACCGCCGAGCGCCTGCACGAGAAGCTGGTGCCCGAAGCAGATTCCGAGCGTCGGCCCGCCCGCTCGGACGAACGCGGCGAGCGCCGCCTCCGTTTCGAGGACCCACGGGGCGCGCGAGGTGACGCTTGCCGGCGAGCCGGTCACGACGAGCGCGTCCAGCCCGTTCGCGACCGGCCGCTCGCCCCGCTCGGCGTCGAGCAGCACGACCGCGCCCTCCCACGCGGGCCCCAGCGTTTGCCGGATCATGCGCGCGAACGGCCCGCGCGCCGCCTGGACGTTCGGAACGGGCTCACCGGTCACCAGGATGCCGAGCGTGCGCGCCATGTTCGAAAAGTTTAGCGCGGCTTCGGGCCGTTGTACCGTCGGCTCGTGCCCCGCATCACGCACCTCGCTTGGCAGCGGCTCGACGTGCCGCTCCGCGAGCCCTTCGGGATCGCGACGGGCACGCGCACCGTCGCCGAAAATCTGCTGCTCGAGCTCGGCGCGAGCGACGGCACGTCGGGGCTCGGCGAGGCGGCGCCCTTCCCCGCCGTCAACGGTGAAACGCGCGACGACGCCGAGCGCTCGCTCGAGCGCGCGCGACCCGCGTTGCTCGGCCTCGAGCTCGACGAATGGCGCGAAACGGCGCGGCGCGCGCGGGCGCTGCTCGAGGCGCCGAGCGCGCTCTGCGCGTTCGAGACCGCGCTGCTCGACGCGTTCACGCGGCGCGCGCGGACGTCCCTCTTCGGGTTCTTCGGCGGCGCCGAATCGGTGCTCACGACGGACATCACGCTCACGACGGGCGACGCGGCGCAGGCGGCCGCGCAGGCGACGCGTGCTGCGGCCGGCGGGTTCCGCACGCTCAAAGTGAAAATCGGCGGCGCCAGCATCGCGCACGACGTCGAACGTCTCGAATGCGCGGCGCGCGCGGCACCGGAGGCGAGCTTCGTCCTCGATGCCAACGCGAGCCTGAGCGCGGACTCGGCGCTCGCGCTGCTCGAGGCCCTGGGCGCGCTGCGCGAGCGCGTCGTACTGTTCGAGCAGCCGACACCGGCATGGGATCTCGTCGGGCTCGCGCGCGTCCGGACGTCGGGCGTTCGCGTGGCGGCCGACGAGAGCGTCCAGAACGCGGCGGACGTCGAGCGGCTCGCCGCGACCGCGGCCGTCGACGTGGTGAACCTGAAGACGATGAAGGCGGGTCTCGTCGCGGCGCTCGACGCGGCGCTCGCGGCGCGCAGGCTCGGAATCGGCCTGATGGTCGGCGGCATGGTCGAGACGCGCCTCTCCATGACGGCTTCGGCCTGTTTGGCCGGCGGGCTCGGCGGTTTTTCCTTCGTCGATCTCGATACGCCGCTCTTTCTGGCTTCCGATCCCTTCGAAGGCGGCTACGCGATGAACGGGCCGGAGCTCGCGCTCGGCGGGATCCGCGCCGGCCACGGCGTTAAGCTCAAAACTGGGCTTCCTACGGCCGGATGCTAACCTGATGGATCGGTAATCAAGCGGTGCAAAGCTCTCCCGAGCAGCTCCTTCTGCCTCTCGGCGGCGTGGGTCCCGAGGCGCCGTCCCAGAACAAGATCCCGAGGGCCGATCGCGTGTTCGTGAACCGCGACCTGCGCCTGTCGAGCGTGACCTGGGTCGGTTTCGACATGGACTACACGCTCGCCATCTACCGCCAGGACCGGATGGACGCGCTCAGCGTCGAGCTCACGGTCGAGCGCTTGATTCGGCGCGGCTACCCCTCGTCGCTCAAAGATCTGCGCTTCGACACGCGCTTTCCGATTCGCGGGCTGCTCGTCGATCGGCGCTACGGCCACGTGCTCAAGATGGACCGTTACAAGGTCGTGCACCGCGGCTACCACGGCATGCAGCGGCTCGACCAGAAGGTCGTCGAAGAGCTCTATCACGACAAACGCATCCGCCCGCACACCTCCCGCTACCACTGGATCGACACTCTGTTCGCTCTCTCCGAAGTGACGGCGTACGCGGCGATCGTCGAGCAACTCGAGAAGCGCGGCGAGCGAGTCGACTACGATCGCCTGTTCCAAGACGTGCGCGCGTCCATCGACGAGGCGCACGCCGACGGCACCGTCTACAAAGTGGTGACGAGCGCGTTCCCCGAGTTCATCGAGCGGGACGACGAGCTCGCGCGCACGCTCCACAAGCTGCGCTCGGCGGGTAAGCGGCTGTTTCTTTTGACGAACTCACCGTGGAGCTACACGGACGCCGTCATGAACTACCTGCTCGCGCACGCCATGCCCGAGTACCCGAGCTGGCGGCACTACTTCGAGTTCGTGATTTGCTCGGCGCAGAAGCCGCGCTGGTTCCAGGAGGGCCGGCCGCTCATGGAACGCGACGGCGACGTGCTGCGTCACGTCCGGAGCTCGCTCGAGCGCGGCAAGGCCTACGAAGGCGGAAACCTCGCCGAGCTCGAGCGCCTGCTCGACGTGCGAAGCTCGAGCATTCTCTACGTCGGCGATCACATCTACGGCGACATCCTGCGCTCGAAAAAGGAAACGTCGTGGTACACCGCCATGATCATCCAGGAGCTCGACTCCGAGGTGCGCGCGCACGAAGCGGCCGCGAACGATCAGCAACGCAAGCGCTCGCTCGAAGAGCGGCGGGAAGAGCTCGAGGACGAGCTTCGCTACTACCAGGGCCGGTTCAAGGAGCTCTCGCGCGGACACCACGGCAACGGGCAGTCGAACGGGTCGAACGGAAGTGACGCCGAGCGCCTGCGCGCCAAGCGCGCCGTCGAGCGGATCCGCGCCGAGCTCCGCACGAACCTCGCCGAGTACGACGTGCTCGCGGAACGCATCTCGTCCGAGTTTCACCCGTATTGGGGCTCGCTGCTCAAAGAGCAGAACGAGATGTCGAGCTTCGGGCTGCAAGTCGACGCCTACGCCGACATCTACATGCGGCGAGTCTCGTGCCTCGGGTCGTACTCGCCCCAGCAATTCTTTCGCTCTCCCTACGACCTCATGCCCCACGAGCTCTAGTCGCGTTGGTTTTCGGGGCTCCGACCCCGAAAACGACTCGACCGGTCACCGTGACTCATGGACAGCAACGAGTGAACGGCCGGCGAGCCGGCTCCGGAAGAAGCCGTGCTGCCTGGCTGTAAGAAAATTGTGCTACGAGCCGGGCACTCTCGGCGCTAGCGCGGCGGAAGAAAGCCCCTGGGCGACCGGGACCGAGAGCCCCAAGAAGTCGGGGCAGAGCGAAGGATAGACGAATGAATCTGGTGGAGTGGCTTCAGCACCTGATGACCAACCTGGGCGCCGCCTGGGTCATGTGGCTCCTCATCGGCCTCAGCGTGCTCTCGGTGGCCGTCATGCTCGAGCGCGGCTGGTTCTACTGGTCGCTGCGGGACGACATCGCCCGCCTCGCGCGCGAGCTGCGCGACAAGCTGCGCGAAGACGACATGGAGGGAGCCCGCAAAGTCCTCGAAGCGTCGCCGAGCGCCGAAGCGGCCGTGGTCGTGGCCGGCCTGATCGAGGCCGATCGCGGTCCGAAGTCCGCCGACGAAGCCATGAAGGGCGCCGCGGCGCTCCAAAAGATGAAGCTCGAGCGGCGCCTCGCGTACCTCGGCACCTTGGGCAACAACGCTCCGTTCATCGGCCTCTTCGGCACCGTCATCGGCGTCGTGATGGCGTTCGAGGAGCTCGGCAAGCAGCCCGTGGCTGCGGCCGCCGCCGCGACCGACGGCGCGTTCTCCGCGCCGACGCAGGTCATGGCGGCGATCGCCGAGGCGCTCGTCGCGACCGCCATCGGTCTCGCCGTCGCCATCCCCGCCGTCGCCATGTACAACTACTTCATGCGTCTTTCGCGCTCGATTCTCGCGAACACCGACGCGTTGAGCCACGTGCTCATGTCGCATCTCGTCGCCGAGCGTGGCCCGGCGGCGCGCACCGCCGACGCGGAAGCCGAGTAACTCCATGGCCGCGAGCTCGAACGACGACGACGACGGCTTGATCGCCGGCATCAACGTCACGCCGCTCGTCGACGTGACGCTCGTGTTGCTCATCATCTTCATGGTGACGGCGAAGATCCTCGTCTCGCAGGGCATGCTCATGGATCTGCCCAAGGCGGCGACCGGCGAATCGATCCAGACCGTGTTCTCCGTCGAGCTCGCCGCGGACGGCCGCATGCGCGTCGATTCCGAGCTCGTGAAAGACGACGAAGCGGTCAGCGACCTCGCCAAGGCCGCCCGCGGTCGCAACAAAGATCTCCGCGCCGTCATCCGCGCCGACTCGAAGGTCGAGCACGGACGGGTCATCCACGTGCTCGATCTCCTGAAGCGCGCAGGCGTCGCGAAGATTGCCTTCGCCGTGGCTCCCGGGGGGAAGAAGGACACGAAGAAGGAAGGAACGGCGCCGCTGGGTAAGCCGTGACGAGCTCGCCCGTGACCATGGACCCGGCGGACGAGCGCGCCGTCGAGCGCGAGGAGCCGCTCGCGTCGGTCCTCGGACTCGGGGGGCGTGAAGATCGACTGGTCTTCGCCATCGCGATGGGCGCGGCGCTCGCGGTGCACGCCGTGGCCGGCGCCCGCGCGCTCCGAGTCTTTCCGTATCTCGCCGAGATGGCGACGGTCGTGCGCGCGGGAATGCAGGACCGCCTGCGGTCTCAGGTCGACATCGACTTGAACGAGCCGCCCCCCCCGCCGAAGCCCGAACCGGAGCCGGAGCCGGAAAAGGAGCCGGAGCCCCCGCCCCCCGCGCAACAGAAGGCGCCCGAACCCGAAGCGCCTCCACCTGCCGCCGCCGAAGCCGGCAAGGTGCTGACGGCCGAGCCGGATCCGGACGAGCCCGTCGACTTCGGCAACACGTTCGTTTCCGGCGACGGCGATCGGTTCGCCGGCGGCGTGACCGCAGCGGCCGGAACGTCGAAGACGGCGGTTCGAAACACCGCGGCCGTTCCCACCGGAAGCGGCGTGGGCGCGCCGAAGGTGGCAGCCGTACCGGCGGGCCCGAAGGTCGACCTCTCGAAGCCGCCGACCCCGCTCAGCAAAGACTGGGATTGTCCGTTCCCCTCGGAAGCCGAATCCGAGGGCATCAACTCGATGGTCGTGCAGGTGGCCGTTACCGTGACGCCGCAGGGGCGCGCCCGGACGGCGACCGTCCTTCGCGATCCGGGCTCCGGCTTCGGACGTGCGGCGCGCGCCTGCGCCTTGCGCAACACGTATTCACCGGGGTTGAACTCGAGCGGTCAACCCGTCGAGCAAACCTTCCCCGTCAAAGTGCGGTTCACTCGCTAGCGCGCTCTGTTTGAGGCTAGAGTCTCCATCCCGATGGAGGATCGCATCGACCAGCTCGCGCGCGTCGACCTCTTCTCGGGGTTGAAGCCACAAGGCCTCGAGCTCATCGCCAAGGTCGCGACCGAAGAA
>DASUTR010000124.1:0-7349 GCA_036374535.1 Polyangiaceae bacterium | reverse complement strand
AGCGCATTCGACAACTTCTGGAGAGTTGAGGAATCACGAAACCATGAGCGACGTCGTCAATCCCGCCAAGCTGACCCGCAAGGATTTCGCCACCGATCAGGACGTCAGGTGGTGCCCTGGTTGCGGCGACTATTCGATTCTCGCCAACGTGCAGAAGGTCATGCCGGAGCTCGGCATCACGCGCGACAAGATCGTCTGGGTCAGCGGCATCGGCTGCTCGAGCCGCTTTCCGTACTACATGAACACGTACGGATTTCACACGATTCACGGCCGCGCTCCCGCGTTCGCGATGGGCATCAAGATCGCGAACCCCGAGCTTTCCGTGTGGATGGCGACGGGCGACGGCGACGGCTTGAGCATCGGGGGCAATCACCTGCTCCACTGCATTCGGCGCAATGTCGACATCAAGATCTTGATGTTCAACAACCGCATTTACGGCCTCACCAAAGGCCAATATTCGCCGACGAGCGAAGTCGGCAAGATCACGAAGAGCACGCCGTTAGGGTCGGCCGATCACCCCGTCGATCCCGCGAGCTTCGCGATGGGCGCGAACGCGACGTTCGTCGCTCGTTCGATCGACACCGAAGCGCAGCATCTCGCCGACGTGCTGCGCCGAGCCGCGACGCACTCGGGCACGGCGTTCCTCGAGATCTACCAGAACTGCAACGTCTTCAACGACGGCGCCTTCGACTCGTTCACCGACAAAGCGGTCCAGAGCGAGCGGCAGATCCGCGTCGAACACGGCAAGCCTCTGCTGTTCGGAACGAACAACGACAAAGGACTCGTCCTGAACGCGAAGTCGCTCACGCTCGAAGTCGTTCCGGTGGGCGAAGGCGGCCGTCCGCTCGACGACATCTTGGTGCACGACGAGACGAACCCGGCGTTCGCCCAGCTCCTCGCCCGGATGCCCTACCCCGAGTTTCCGGTCGCCGTGGGCGTGCTCTACGCCGTGAAGCGGCCGACCTACGACGGCACGCTCCGCTCACAGCAAAAAGCCGCGAAAGAGAAGCTCGGAAGCGGTGACCTCGGAAAGCTCTTGCGCGGCGGCAACACCTGGACCATCTAGGGCCCCGCGAACTACTCCTCATCAGGAAAAAGCCCATGGGAACCCCGCAAGACCCGAGAACCCGCCGCCGCCAACGCCTCCGCCGCGCCAAGAAGAACCTCCTTTGGGAGGCGCGTCGTGCGCGGGACAACGACGAAGCCGCGAAGCCGAAGGCTTCGGCGAAGAAGACGACGTAGCCGTCGCCTTCACGCTCCCGGAATCAGAACAGCTTGCCCATCAGGCCCTTGGCCTGATCGAGCGCGCTCGAGACGTTCGCGCCGGTGAGCGCACCCTCCACTGGACCGCGGAGCGGCTCCGGCAGCTTCTCCGCGAGGAAGCCGCGCACGACTTCTGCGACCTTCTTGGCCTGATCTTCGCTGAGGTTTGCCTGACCCACGAGACGCGTGATGAGCTCGGTCATGGCAAGAGGCATAGGTGTACTTCGGAGCGCGGGCAAGGGCGCCGCGCTCGCCGCGTTACGCCGGGATTTCAGTGCCCCGCGACGGGATGCGGCTCGGCGTGGCGGCCGCCCGTGAGTTCCTTGACCCGATCCATTACCGCGAGCTCCGCTTCCGAAGCTCCGTCCGTCCGGCTCTGGGAACGGGCGCGGAGCGCGGAGTCGAACGCCTTCAGGCGCTCCGCCTCCGTGTTGCCGTTGACGTTCACCACGTGAATGCGACCGTGCCCGCGACCGAGGTCGTTCGTCAGGTCGTAGACCGCCCCCACCACGACGACGTTGCCCTCGGTCACGAGCTTGCCGAATTGGGACAGAGCGAACCCGACCTGGAGATTGACGTTGGCGACCACGCCCTCTGCCCACGCTTTCTTCTCGTCGCTGCCCTTCGCCGGCTCCGGAAGCTTCATGGCCCCGAGCTCGGCGCGGATGGGCGCGGAGAGCCCGTCGCGCTTCCCCATGGCCGCCTTTACGGCGCCGCAACCCGTGTGACCCAGGATGAAGAGCACCGGCGTATGCAGATGCTCGAGCCCGTACTCGACGGAGCCGTGCGCGTTGTTCACCTGATTTCCGATGTTGCGGATCGTGAAATCGTCGTTCTCGGCCGTCGCGTCCCAAGCGTCGGACTGCACGCGCGAATCCGAGCACGTGACGACGGTCGCACGCGGCGATTGGCCCTTGGCGAGCGGAGCGAAGTGCGCCGCGCCGCGGCTGGCGAAGCGGTCATTGTCGAGGAAGAGATCACCGAGGTAGGCGCGGCTCTTGGCGAGGGGCTCGTCCTTCGAAACCTCCCACGCGAACGGCATGACGAAGCGGGAGGCGCCACTCGCGGCGGGCGCGTGCTCCTCGCTCTTCGCCGAACCGGAAGGAGTGGCCTTCGCGTCGTGCTTCGGTGGGGAATGAACGGGCTCCGTGGCGTGCGCGTCCCCCACGAGCTTGTTGCAGCCGAGAGCGGCCCCGAGCAGGGGCACGAGAACGAGCACGCGACGCATACTCGAAATCGAGGAACGGTCGCCCGCGGAGGCGCTTTAGCGCCGCTTTCGCTTCCTGGGTTTCGGCCGCAAATGCCGCCTTCCTGCGGGCCGAAATCCGGCCCGCCCCTATCGGGTCTACCCGTCCAGCCGTTGGTACGAGGGCAACCCACCCCGTCGACAACCAGCCGAATCGTGGTCAAATTCAGGATACTCGCATGGCGTCGGACCGTCCCCCCATCCGTCCCGAGCGCGACGAGGGCGTTTCCATCGCCGAAAAGCCCAAGGTCGAGCGGCCCCGGCGCTTCCTCGTGGTCTTGCACAACGACGACTACACCACCATGGAGTTCGTGGTGCACGTGCTCGAAAAGTTTTTCCACATGGACGAGACCGAAGCGACGACCGTCATGCTGCACGTCCATCACCGCGGCTACGGCGTCGTCGGCACGTTCACGCGCGACGTCGCGGAGACCAAAGCCAGCCAGGTCATGGCTTACGCCAAAGAGCACGGCCATCCCCTGCGCTGCACCGCCGAACCGGAAGGGTTCGGAGAGGAGCCCAAGTGAAGGTCAGCGCCGAAGTCGAGATTGCGTGCTCGCTCGCCCTGCGTGAAGCGGTGAACCGCCGCCACGACGTGATGGCGGTCGAGCACCTGCTTTACGCCCTGCTCCACGACAAGGCGACGTCGGAGGTCGTGAAGAAAGCCGGCGGCAGCGTCGACAAGCTCAAGCGCCGCATGCAGAAGATCCTGAGCGAAGAGTTCAAACCCGTTACGGGCGCCGAGCCCGTGCAGCCGGCGCCGACGCGCGGTTTCCAGCGCGTGCTCCAGCGCGCCGCCATTCACGTCCAATCGAGCGGCAAGGACGAGCTCAAGGGGCACAACGTACTCATCGCCATCTTCGCGGAAGCCGACTCGCTCGCCGTTCAAGCGATGAACGACTGCGGCCTCACGCGCTACGACGTAGTGAGCTTCGTTTCACACGGCGTCGCCAAAGACGGCACGGACGACGCGCTCGAGGTGAGCGAGACCCGCGCGGACGACGGCGACGACGAGCGCGAGCCGAACACCGATCCGCTCGAACGCTTCGCCGTGAACCTCAACGAGCGGGCAGAGGCTGGCGAAATCGAGCCGCTCGTCGGCCGCGAAAAGGAAATCCGGCGCGCCGTTCAGGTCCTTTCCCGTCGCAAGAAGAACAACCCGCTCTTCGTGGGCGACGCCGGCGTCGGCAAGACGGCCATCGTCGAGGGCCTGGCGCAGCGCATCGTCAACAAGGAAGTACCGAAGCCGCTCGAGAACGCCGTCATCTACTCGCTCGACATGGGCGCGCTCGTCGCCGGCACGCGCTTCCGCGGCGACTTCGAAAATCGTGTCAAAGCAGTGCTCAAGCGCCTCGCCGAATTGCCCGGCGCGGTGCTGTTCGTGGACGAAATTCACACGGTCATCGGTGCGGGCGCGGCGAGCGGCGGCACGCTCGACGCGGCGAACCTGCTCAAGCCCGCGCTCGCGAGCGGCAAGCTACGCTGCATCGGTTCGACGACGTTCGAGGAATACCGCACGCACGTGGAGCGCGACCGAGCGCTCGCCCGCCGTTTCCAGAAGGTCGAAGTGCTCGAGCCGACGCTCGAAGAAACGATGCTCATCCTCAAGGGCCTGAAGCCCCGCTACGAGGAGTTCCACGGCGTGACGTACGCGGCCGAAGCGGTCGACGCCTGCGCCAAGCTCTCCGACCGCCACCTTCACGACCGCAAGCAGCCGGACAAGGCCATCGACCTCCTCGACGAATCGGGCGCAGACGCCAAGCTCGAAGACGGCGCCGGTGCGGTCGTCGGTGTCGAGCGCGTCGAGGCAGTCGTCGCGCGTATGGCTCAAATCCCGCCGCGGCAGGTGAGCGCGAGCGACAAGACCTCGCTGAAGAAGCTCGAGGACGACCTCAGGCAGGTGGTATTCGGCCAGGACCGGGCGCTCACCGAGCTTTCGACGGCCATCAAGCTCTCACGCGCCGGCCTGCGCCCGCGCGAGAAGCCCATCGGCTCGTACCTTTTCACGGGACCGACGGGCGTCGGCAAGACCGAAGCCGCCAAACAGCTCGCGAAGACGCTCGGCATCGAGCTCATTCGTTTCGACATGAGCGAGTACATGGAGCGGCACACGGTCTCGCGGCTGATCGGCGCGCCGCCCGGCTACGTCGGTTACGACCGCGGCGGCCTGCTCACCGAAGCCATCGCGAAAACGCCGCACGCCGTGCTCCTGCTCGACGAAATCGAGAAAGCGCATCCCGACGTGTTCAACGTGCTGCTCCAGGTGATGGACCACGGCACGCTCACCGACAACAACGGCAAGAAAGCCGATTTTCGTCACGTCGTCCTGATCATGACGAGCAACGTGGGAGCGCAGGAGCTCGCCCGCGGCTTCATGGGCTTCGGCCAACGCGACACGAGCGGCAAGGCCGACATTGCGCTCAAGAACACGTTCAGCCCCGAGTTCCGCAACCGTCTCGACGCTCGCATCCACTTCGATGCGCTCACGCCCGCCGTCATGGAGCGCGTCGTCGACAAGTTCGTGAAAGAGCTCGGCGAGCAACTCTCGGAGCGCGACGTGACGATTTCCCTCACGAGCGCCGCGCGCGCCTACCTCGCCGAAAAGGGCTACGACAAGGATCAGGGCGCGCGCCCCCTCGCCCGCCTCATCCAGGACGAAATCAAAAAGCCGCTCGGCGACGAGCTCCTCTTCGGTGATCTCGAACACGGCGGCCACGTCATCGTCGACCACAAGGACGAAAAACTCGTCTTCGAGAATCAAGCCCGCCCGCCCAAACCGTCCGACGGCCCGAAGCTCCTCAACTAGTCCGTAAGGTTAGGAGGAACCGCCAAGACGCCAAGATCGCCAAGGCGCGCCAAGATTTTGGGGTGAGATGCCAAGGCTCCAGGATTCTATCTCGAGGGGTGAGACCCGATGTGCAACGGGGAAGATCGGTGACGTTTCTGACCGGGCACATGGGTGACATGTTTCAGGTCGCTGCCAAAGGGCGTGGCAGGCCCTTGTCGCTGACGCGGAGCGTGTCGTCGACCCCAAAAAACCTTCTCTTGGCGAGGCTTGGCGCTCTTGGCGTCTTGGCGGTTCCCTGGCGCGTGCGACTCGTAAGGAGCTACTCGCCCGGGGACAGCTTTGCTCGGACTTCGAGGGCGAGTTGGCAGGCGTTCACCTGGCGTTGTTCGGCGGCGAGCGTGATGGGATCGCGGATCGTGCGGCCGCCCATGGGGACGAATTCGCCGGCTGCCTGGGCGCGCAGGCGCAAGAGGGGCTTACCGGTCGCAAGGTCCCAGATCCCGACGCGCGCGGGGTGAGCGGCGCGCTGCACGCGTTCTTCGGGGGTTTCTCCGGCGTCCGGGATCTCGCTCGGTAGGCCCGCCGAGGGATCCTCGTCGAGCACGAGCGTGAAGAACTTCGACCGCGCGAGAATGTCCGCGGCGATGCGCACGTCGTAACGCGTCACCGAGTCGAGATCCCGGTCGTAGGCGTTGATCGCGAGATCGCTCGTCGCCTTGTGGAGCTCGTCGGTCCACTCCGGCGAGAGCACGCGCAGCGTGCGGTAGGCGAGCCGCATGTTGTAAGGAATGGGCGGCTCCGCGCATACGCTCCACTCGTTGCAGAGCAGCCCCGGAGTGCACTCCGCCGTCGCCTTGCACGGCGGACCCTTCGTCGGGTCTCCCGTTTTCGTCTTCCGGAACAAGCACGAGGTGAATCCATCGTGCAGCGACGTGCGGGCGGCCTTGCGGATGTCGCGGGGCGTCGTTGCGACGCCGATTCGGAGCCGCAGGTAGACGCCCGGGCTCTGCTCGATGAGCTCGAGCTCTGCCGTGTTCGAGACGAGATCACCCGGGTACGGCCCGGCGAGCTCCCGCGCCCAGCCTTCCACCCTGTCGCGGAACGGCAGGATCTTCGGGCCGATGGTCTTCGCGATGGCGCGCTGCTTGGACATCACCTGAGCCTTGCGGCTCTCGAGGTGCCCCTCGGCGACGCGCCAATACACGACGGAAAAGACGCCGAGGATCGTCAGCGTCCACAGCCAGAAGTGGGGCGGCATGCCGCGCAGCCGCACGCGCCCCATGACGATGGCGCGACGGTGCTCGGCCTTCGC
Source organism: Polyangiaceae bacterium (assembly GCA_036374535.1). GTDB lineage: Bacteria > Myxococcota_A > Polyangia > Polyangiales > Polyangiaceae > PMG-095. Next base: position 740 of record DASUTR010000124.1, on the reverse strand, counting down.
CTGATTGACCGAAGGGAGGCCGCGCTCGCGGGCCCCGGTGGTCGACAATCAACGAGCTCCTCGCGGCGGCGGCGGCGTCGGGAGAACGCCGCCGCGTCGCGGACTACTTGGTTTCCCCGAGCCGCCCGACCATGAAGCTCACGTTCGGGTAGCCGGCGTACGCCGAGGTCTGGAACACGCTCTTCACGACGAGCGCCTGCACCTTGCGGTCGACCTGCAGGATGATGACGCCCGGGAATTCCTTCGCGGGGTTCAGCTGCTTCCAGAGCTCGCGCTTGTTCTTCAGGATGTTGAAGAGCTCTTCCACGCGCTGGAGACGGTTCGCCTCTTCGATGACGCGAGTGCTGCCTGCCGGGTTGCCGTCGACCAGAATCTGAGTGCCGGTGATGGCCACCATGGGCGCTTCCGTCATGTCGATGACGTTCTCGGCGTTCGGCAGCTTGATGCTCTTGTCGATCGGCAGCTCGCCCGTCGCGGAGAAGCTCGCGAGGAGGAAGAGCACGATGCAGAGCAAGAAGTCGATGAACGGAATCAGCGGAATTTCGGCGTTGACCGCGCGGGAACCGCCGCCGCTCACCTTCTTCAGCACGAAGCGGAGCGGAATGTGGTGCATCAACCGCCGGCCGGGAACGGCGACGGGCTGGTGGAATCGGGACAGTGGCTTCTGGGACATGGCGTCTTCAGTTCACCGAGAAGGTCACGTTGAAGGAGGGCATCTTCTCGGTCTTGCCGCCCCAGGT
>DASUTR010000123.1:0-3521 GCA_036374535.1 Polyangiaceae bacterium | reverse complement strand
CTCGAGCTCGGAGAAGGAAGCCGAGAAGGCGGGCTTCTCGAAGAAGGACGGCACGCTCGGCGAGATGTTCGAGACCGTGAAGGAGTCGGACCTCGTGCTCCTGCTCATCTCGGACGCCGCGCAGGCGGAGCTCTTCGGTCGCGTGTTCGAGGTGATGAAGCCCGGCGCGACGCTCGGGCTTTCGCACGGCTTCTTGCTCGGGCACATGAAGAACGTGGGCGCGAAGTTCCCTGCGAACATCAACGTCGTCGGCGTCTGCCCGAAGGGCATGGGGCCGAGCGTTCGCCGACTGTACGTACAGGGTAAGGAAGTGAACGGCGCCGGCATCAACGCGAGCTTCGCCGTCGAGCAGGACATCGACGGCCGCGCGACGGACATCGCGCTCGGCTGGTCGGTCGCGCTCGGCTCGCCCTACACGTTCCAGACGACGCTCGAGAGCGAATACAAGAGCGACATCTACGGCGAGCGCGGCATCTTGCTCGGCGCCGTGCACGGCGTCATCGAAGCCTGTTACCGCCGCTTCGTCGCGGGCGGAATGAGCCGCGAGGACGCGTTCTTGAACTCGAGCGAATCGATCACGGGCCCCATCTCGAAGACGATTTCGAAGCAGGGCATCCTCGCCGTGTACGAAGGGCTCGACGCGGCGGGCAAGGCGACGTTCGAAGAGGCGTACGCGGCGACGTATCCGGCCGCGCGCGAGATCTGCGAAGAGATTTACGACGAGGTTTCGAGCGGCAACGAGATCCGCGGCGTCGTCCTCGCGGGCGAGCGCTTGAAGAAGCGCTCGATGGGCAAGATCGACGCGACCGAGACGTGGCAGGTCGGCTCGAAGGTGCGCGCCAAGCGCGACGCGGCGAGGACCCCCGTGAACCCGTTCACGGCGGGCGTGTACATCGCGACGATGATGGCTCAGATCGACGTGCTCTTCGACCACGACCATCCGGCGTCCGAGGTCGCGAACGAGAGCGTCATCGAGTGTGTCGATTCGCTGAATCCGTACATGCACGCGCGCGGCGTCTCGTACATGATCGACAACTGCTCGACGACGGCGCGGCTCGGAGCCCGCAAGTGGGCGCCGCGCTTCGACTACAACATCGTGCAGCAGGGTTTCGCGGACATCGACGCGAAGAAGCCCGTCGATCAGAAGCTCGTCGCGGCGTTCAAGGCGCACGAGGTGCACTCGGTGCTCGCCGCGTGCGCGCGCCTGCGGCCGACGGTCGACATCTTCGTCGAGTAGCCGGAGTGGGCGCTCAGCGCCCGGTTCGGGGCCGCGGCAAGCCGAGCTGCGCAATCCTCCGGACCAGCGTGCGCCGCGACATGCCGAGCACGTCCGCGGCGCGGCTCTGGTTTCCACCGCACGACTCGAGCGCGCGCACGATGCGTTCGCGCTCGATGTCGGGCGACGTGGAGAGCTCAGGACTCCGTGACGAGCCCGAAGCGCGCGGCGGGCTCGAAAACGCGGGCGCGGCGATACCGAGCGCGGACGGCTCGATGACGTTGCCGCGCGCGAGCAGCGCCGCGCGCTCGACGGCGCTCTTCAGCTCGCGCACGTTGCCGGGCCACGGATACTCGTGCAGCGCGCCGAGCGCCGCGGCCGAAAAATGCATGTCCCCCGTCTCGAAGTGCTCCCGCGCCTTCTCGAGGAACAGGCGCGCGAGCGGCTCGATCTCCGAACGGCGCTCCCGCAGAGGGGGGACGTGGAGGGTGACCGCGTTCAAGCGATAGTAGAGGTCCTCGCGGAAGTGTCCGTCGGCGATGCGACGCCGGAGGTCGCGGTTGGTAGCGGCGACGAAGCGCACGTCGACGGTCTTGGGCTTGACCGCGCCGAGCCGCGCGACCTCGTGCGACTCGATGACGCGCAGGAGCTTCGCCTGCAGGGCGAGCGGCAGGTCCCCGATTTCGTCGAGAAATACGGTGCCGCCGTCCGCGGTTTCGAAGAGGCCCGGTTTGGCGTTCGTCGCGCCCGTGAACGCGCCGCGCTCGTAGCCGAAGAGCTCGCTCTCGAGCAGCGATTCGGGGAGGCTCGCGCAGTTCAACGCGACGAACGGCTGCTGCGAGCGCGGGGAGAGCTCGTGCAGCATTGCCGCGACGACGTCCTTGCCCGAGCCGGTCTCGCCGAGGATGAGCACGCCGACGGGCGTCCTGGCGACGCGCAGCACCGTTTCCTCGAGCGCCTTCATCGCCGGATCCTCGAGCACGACGGTGCCGCGCGCGAGCGAGCGGACGGCGTCTCCCGCGAGCAGTCCGCGCAAGCCGTCACCCGATTTTTCGAGCGCATTCGCCGAAAATGCGCGCGCGCTCACGTCCGCCGCGACGCCGAAGCTGCCGAGCTGCCGGATCACGGCGCGTTCGATGCGCACGGCGTCCGCCTCGCTCGGGACTTCGTAGCCGAGCAAGAGCCGGCCGTTGCTCTCCCAAAGCATGAAGTCACGCGGCGACGCGAAGAGCTCGCCGAGCACGAGCTCGAGAACGCGCGATTGAGTCGGGCGCGAGGGTCGGACGCGCACGACGACGAGCGCGCCGGGCCGGCCGAGCGGCGTCGAGGCAGCGAAGCGCGCCGGGACCTCGTCGGCGCTCGAGAGACGCCGGGCACCGGGCTCCCGGAGCTGGGTCGGGCGCACGACGAGCACCGAATCGCCCATGGAGAAGCTCTGGCCGTCGGCGAGCGGCAGCGCGTCGCCGGAAGCCAGGCGCGCGGTGCCGACGAACGTGCCGTTGGCGCTGCCGAGATCGGTCAGCGTGATCTCACGCCCGGTCACGTGGAGCGCCGCGTGCGAGCGCGAGACGCGCGGATCGACGATCACGATCGTCGCCTCGGCGCCGCGCCCGAGCGTGACGAGGCCCATCGGCAAGACGTGGCGCGTGCCGCCGCTCGGTCCCGTGACGTGGAGGACACGAACGACCTCCCGCGTGCCATCCGCGTCGTCGCTCCGGGCGGTCGCGGCCTCGAGCGCGTCTCGGTCGTGCGAACCCGGCACGCCGGTGACCGGCTCCGAAGGGCCAGGCATCGCGACGGAATGAAGCACGCGGTCTTCGAAGGGGTCAAGGCGAGGTTCTGTCGTCATGGTCAGGGGAGAGCGAAGCAGAGAATGGCGGTGACGGAAAACACGCCGCCCGCGACGAGGGCGACGTTGGCGACGGTGGCGGACTTCTCACGACGAGCGATGTCGTCTTTTCGTTCCTGGCGCGTGTCCCCGCTCGGCGGACCGTTGGCGATGCTGCCCGTGATGGCGGCCGTCGAGAACGCAATGACGGCGAGCCCCGCCGCGCCGAATCCGGCGTACGTGACGAAAGGCGTCTCCTCGGGAGCGTGATCGGGCGGAGGGCTCGAAAAGAGCGCGCCGCTTCCGGCCGTTTGCGCGGGCAACCGCGCGACGGACGCGGCCGCGGGTACGGCGAGCGGCGCTCCGGCGTCTTCGTGAACGGCCGGACGCACCGGAGACGCCGTCATCAGCTCGACCGCAGCGGATTGCACCGTCGCAATGAGACGGGGGAGCTCGGCGGGAGCTTCGGCCTCCGCG
>DASUTR010000122.1:0-11342 GCA_036374535.1 Polyangiaceae bacterium | reverse complement strand
TGGACAGTGCGAACTACGAGGAGCTTGCGGCGCTCGCGCCCGACGCCGAAGCGAAGAAGAAGCTCTTTTTCTTGCGCTCGTTCGATCCTGCCGCGCCCGCGAACGCTCCCGTTCCAGATCCGTACTACGGCGGCGTCGAGGGGTTCGACGAGGTCGTCGAGCTCTGCCTTTCCGCGTGTCGCCCGCTCCTCGAGCGCATCCGGAAGGAACACGGAATCTAGGCCGAGCGGCGCGCATGGAGCTCGACGAGATCCTCAGCGCCGCGCTCGAGCGCTCGCTCGGCTCCACGCCACGCTCCGCTCGGCGACTTTCGGGCGGAGACATCAACGACGCGTTCGAAGTGCGGCTCGAGGACGGGCGCGCGATCTTCGTCAAGACGAACCCGCGCGCAGCGCCCGAAATGTTTCCCGCGGAAGCGCGGGGGCTCGCGTGGCTCGCCGAAGCCCGCGCGCTCCGCATTCCCGAGGTGCTCGCCGTGTCGGCCGAGGACGGCTCGGCGCGGTTTCTGGCGCTCGAGCTCGTGCGCTCCGGAAGCCCCGCGCGAGGTCACGACGAGGCCCTCGGTCGCGGCCTTGCGGCGCTCCACCGCTCCGGCGCGCCGGGGTTCGGGCTCGACCACGACAACTTCATCGGCTCTCTACCGCAATCGAATCGCCCGCACGCGACCTGGGCGGAGTTCTACGAACGCGAGCGCCTGGGCCGGGAGCTCGAGCGCGCCGTCACGAACGGTCGCGCGAGCGCGGGTATGCGGCGGGGATTCGAGCGCTTGTTCGCGCGACTGCCCGCGCTCACCGGTCCCATCGAGCTGCCCTCGCGCCTTCACGGTGATCTCTGGGGCGGAAACCTTCACACGGACGAGCTCGGCGCACCGTGCCTGATCGATCCCGCGGTGTACGGGGGGCACCGCGAAGTCGATCTCGCGATGATGCGACTCTTCGGCGGCTTCGGTGAGCGTGTGTTCGCAGCGTACGCCGAAGCGTTTCCGCTCGCGCACGGCGCACGCGAGCGCGTCGAGCTCTACCAGCTCTACCCCCTCATGGTTCACGTGAACCTGTTCGGCGGCGGATACGCCGCGTCGGTCGAGAGTATCCTCGCTCGATACGCGTAGCCGCGTCGACGACCGCTCAGTTCTTGCAGAGCTTCGCGGTCTCGTCGAACTTGGCGTTGGCCGTCTTGAGGGCCGCGGTGAACACGAGAAATTCGCTCTTCGCCGAGTAGGCGTCGAAGAGCTGGTTCGCCTTTTCACGCGCCGGGTCCGCGGTCTTCCAGGTGATCTTTTCGTACGTGAACGAGCTCGAGACCATTTCGCTCTGTTTTTCGATCTCACGCCACTGCTTCACGTGCTCGGCCTTCTGAACCTCGGAGAGCTCTTCGAACCCCGGCGGACCCTTGAGCTCGGCTTCCCCGGCCTGGGCCGTCACGGTTTGCCAGGCCTTGGAGGCTTCGAGGCGTACTTTCTCGCACTCCTCGTTCCGACCGCATCCCGTAGCCAGGATGCCGGCGAGGAAGGCGATGGCAGTGCCGCACCGAAAGAGCCGCGCTTGCGCCGTTCCACGTCCCTGCATGGTGGCGAACCCTACCACCGTTCAGGGCCGATTCCGGCCACGATAACGCCGCAAAACATTGCAGTAGCCCTCCAAATCGAGGACGCTAGCCCGGCGCCAGGTCCTGGCTCCGCCCCGACACCCGACGATGCCTCCCCGCAATGCGCCCCCCCTCGGCCAGGGCACGGTCGTCAACGACCGCTACGAGATCCGCCAAAGCCTCGGTAAGGGCGGCATGGGCGAAGTGTTTCTCGCCTACGACCGCACGACGCAACAGCCGTCCGCTCTGAAAGTCGTGCGCGAAGAGTCGCGGATGCCGGGCGACGACGAGGCGCTGCGCCAAGAGCTCTTGCTCGCGCGTTCGGTGAGTCACCCGAACGTCTGCCGCGTTCACGATCTCGCGCCGAGCCCGTGGGGTCCCATCCTCGTGATGGAACACATCGCCGGACAGACGCTCCACACGCACATTCGCCGTCGCAAGGCGCAGGGCGGCTACACGGCGGACGAGTTTCGCAAAATCTCGAGCGAGGCGGCGGCCGGTCTCGCGGCCATTCACGCGCAGGGCCTCGTGCACGGCGACCTCAAGCCCGGCAACGTGATGGTGACGAGCGATCGGGCCATCATCCTGGATTTCGGCTTTGCTCAAGAGCGCGCGCGTCTGAGCGCGCGGCGCCCGGGCGCGCCGCCCGACGGCGGAACGCCGAACTACATGGCTCCCGAGCGTCTTCGTTCGGGCGGCGCCAGCTCCGAAGACGACATGTACGCGCTCGGCCTCACGCTCTGGGAGATGTGGACGTGCCGCGTCCCGGAGCCCGGCTACCGGCCGCGGGCCAAGCCCATGCGCTCGCAGATCATGTTCGACGTGCCGTCGTCGCTGTCGGTGGACGAGATCAAGCAGATCTACCGCTGCATCTCCGACGATCCCGCCGCCCGTCCCGCGGCGCGTCACCTCCGTTTCTTCAATCCCACCTCGCTCACGACGAGCCAGGCGCAGATTCCGCGCGAGCGCATCAACCCCGGACCTCCGCTGGGGCGCGGAGCGAGCGAGCAGTTCGCGCAGGGCGCGCAATCTCTCCTCGTCACCTATTCCGCGAACGCACCGGACGCCGCGGGCATGATGTTCCCGCTGGGCAAGCCCCTCATCACCATCGGGCGCCGCGCGGGCCAAGACATCGTCATGCCCGAGCCGACCGTGTCGGGTTCGCACGCCGTGCTGAAGTGGCAAGCGGGCTCGTGGTCGATCGAGGACACCGGGAGCACGAACGGTACGTTCGCCGACCACAGCTACGAGCGAAAGCAGAACATCGCGCTCCTTCACGGCGCCGAGGTCCAGCTCGGCGAATCGCGCGTGAAGATCGTGAGTTTTCCCGAGAATTCGCCGCAACACGAGCGCGCCCGGGCCTACCTGTCGCGCCGCGACGGGCTCACGGGCCTGCTCTCCCGCGACCAGCTCATGCGCGTCGTCGAGGACGACCGCGCGTTTTCGGAGTGGGCGGGCGCGCCGCTCTCCGTCGCGCGCTACCAGATCCGTGGTCCGAACCGCCACGTGAGCGACCGGCCGGCGATTCTCGAGATGCTCGCGTTGCGACGCGCCGCCCAGCGCGTCGTCGAGCTCACCGAGATGCTCCTCTTGAGCCTCGTTCCCGTGACGGGCGGCCGCACCGGTCCCCTGAAGTTCGCGATCGCGATGAGCGGTCCGAGCCTCGACGAGGCGCGCAACGTCGTCGAACAAGCCGTCTCTCAGGTCCAAGGTCTCATGCCCGAGTCGCTCGATCTCGCAGCGACGATCGTTCGCGCGGAGCCCGGGCAGCACGTGCAGAGTTTGTTGGATGATTGAGGGGCGGGAGGCGTAGCGCCTGGGTCTAGCCAGACCGGTCGATCCGTTCCATGGCCCGCCCCCCGCAACGCTCTTCGTTTCCGTCGCTCTCCGGCGAGACCCGACTTCGCCGTCTCGGCGTCGGTCCGAGCGGGGGCGGTGACCGTCCCCTGCGCGCGCAGCTCGTCGTGGCTGGAGTCGCCTGCGTGATTCTCTTCGCCGTTCCGCTCTATTTGCTGCGGCGCCCTTCGTCGACGACGACGGGAGCCCCCGAAGCGAGCGCGTCGGCGAGCTCGGGAAAGCCGTCCCTCGCACCCGTGCCCATCGACGCCGGCATTGCCCAGCAGAAGTCGGTCGAGCGCGTGCGACTCGGCCCCGCTCAGCGCGTGAAATGCGGCTCGTCGCCGGCGCAGTCCCGCGTCGAGGGAGGTTTGTGCGACAGCCTGCCCGCGTTCGAGCAAGCGCTGAAGACGGCGATTCTCGCCGCCGCCGATTGCGCGCCGAAAGAGAAGACCGAAGGCTCCATCAACTACGTGATGAGCGTCGACTTCACGGCGCGAGCCCTCAACGTGTTTCCGGGCGCCAGCGGTTCCTGGCGCGGCCCTCAGGCGAAGCGTTCGGCGCAATGTGTCATGCGCGCCGTGGCGGCCCCGGACTGGGGGGCCGTTCCGCACCAGTATCGCTACTATTGGATCGCCGTCTCGGCTACGTATCCGTCACCGTCGTCGCTCGTCGTTCCCGGCGGTACCCCGACGTTCGAGTAGCGCTCCAATCAGCGCTTCGTGCTGGCGGTCCGTTCGCCGGGGATGGATTGGCGTGCGAGCTCGGAGAGCCACGCGTCCATGGTCTGCTCGAGGGCGCGCTCCTTTTCGGGAGACACTCGGGAAAGCGGGCGCTGCTCCTCGGGATCCGCCCGAAGGTCGAAGTACTGCTCGAGCCCCGAGCGGCGATCGAGGAGGAGCTTCGTGTGCTCGACGACGACGGACAGCGTCTTCGGCTCGAAGGGGCCGCGCGCGTCGAGCGGGCGGGTGCGCGCGAGCTGCGCTCGATTTCGAGGCCGCGGGCTCCGGGAAAAGTCGTGGCCGAGCAGCGAAGCGTCAACCGGCAAGCCCGCGGCACCGAGCAGCGTCGGCAGAAAATCGAAGCAGCCCATGGGCTCGGGCACGAGCTCGGGCGGTGTGCCCGGGACGCGTACGAGCAACGGAACGTGCAGCACCTCGTCGTACACCGTGTTCGCGTGGTAGCGCGCGCCGTGCTCGCCGAACTCCTCGCCGTGGTCGGCGCTCACGACGACGACCGTGTCGCCGGCGAGACCCTGCTCCGCGAGCGTTCGTAGGATGGCCGCGACGCGCTCGTCGAGCAGGCGCACGGCGCAGAGGTAGCGCGCGTAGCCCGTCGCGCCGGCCGCGCACGCGGGGTGCGGATCGTACGGCTCGTGCGCGCCCATCAAGTGAGTCGCCACGAAGAACGGTCTCGGCAGCGGGCCCCGCAGCACATTCTGCGTTTCCGCAGTCGTTCGCGCGTCCCCGAATTCGCCGTAGCGACCGGGAATCGAGAGCTCCTTCGCCCAGCCCGATACCCGATCGTGCTCGTGACGGAAGCGGGACGAGATGTCTACGGTGTGCACGCCCGCGGCGGTGAGCCGCGCGACCGCGCTCGTCGGCGCGGCGCCGCGAAACGTGGGCATCAACCGCCCGAAGAACAGATCGCCGAACGACTCCATCGTTCGCGGCGAGCAGGTTCTGTAGTTCGCGAAGGCGAGCGACTCCCGCGCGAACGCCGCGAGCGCCGGGCTTCGTTCGGCGCCGACGCCGTTCGGGCTCCGCGCGTCGAAGCGGAGACTGTCGAGCAACAGCACGAGCACGTTCGCCGCGCGCTGCTTCCGCTCGGGCGGTGCCGCGGCCTCCGCGAACAGCTCGCGAAAGCCGTAACGTTGATCGCCGCCGAAGCAGTTGTCGTCAACGCCATTGCCTACGATCTCGGGCTCGCGGGGGCTCCTTCGCGGATCGGCGTCGTCGCAGTCCTCTCCCGCCGTGAAACCAATCGGCCGTTCGACGCCGTCTCCGTCGGTGTCGGGCCCGAGGCGCGCGAGCGCGATCCCGAACCAGCGCGCCGGTCGCTCGGCGTAGAAGAGCTCGCGCGCCGCGGGGCTCGGCCGCAGCGAGAATCCGAGCGCCGTGCCGGCGAGCAAAAGCGAAAACGACGCCAGCCACGCTCGCGCCCTCGCGCGCGTGGCGATGGAGCGCAGTGTTTCCGTGCCGACGATGGAGAGCCACGCGACGAGCATTCCGAAAATGAGAAGGTGACTCTTGCCGTAGCGAAGCCCGAACGGCGCCGTGAACGCCGCCCATGCCACGGCTCCCCCCACCGCGAGAGCGACGCCGAGAGCTCCGGCGAGACGGCGGCGTCGCGCCGCCTGCGGCCGCAGCGCGCGCGCCAGGCGCCGGAGCGTCCAGACCGCCACGACGCTGCCGAAGAGCGCGGCGGCGAGCAAGAGCCACACCGTGACGTTCGGCGTCCAGGCGCGCGTGCCCGACGTGAGCAGCCAGCCGACGAAAAACGTCGGGACACCGAGCTCGAGCCACGCGCTCGGCACGAGCGCCGCGACGTCCGGTCCGAGGCGTCTCTCGAGCGTACGGGCGAGCGCCGCCGCCGTCCGAGCGGCAAGCAGTCGGTAGGCGAGCACGAGGGCGCCGAACGCGAGCGCCACGAACGCGATCGCGAGCGTCACGTGAACGGCATCGACGAAGCGCGCTTCGTGCGCGAGCGGAGCGCGCGCGACTCGGAGCGCGAGAAGAACGAGGCCCGCGGCGCCCGCGACGAGGCTTCCGAGCAGCGTTCCCGCCGCGAGCGTCGCTGCCGAGGCGGGGACGTCTTCGGCAAGTTGCGGCTTCGTCACGCGACCGTCCCGGAAGCGTCACGATGCTTCCGGAGCCGGGGGCGGTCAACCGCTACGTACCGCGCGGGTCGTCCTCGGTCGTTTCGGGAAGCACCAGGCGACCCTCGAGGCGGACGCTCTCGACGGCGGCGTTCAGAACCTGACGCCGCCGTTCGGCGGGAGTCCGCTTGCGAATGCGCGCGAGCGACTCGGCGAACGCGGCGAGCCCGGACGTTACGAAGAGCTCGTCGAGGAGCTCGCGCAACCGCCGGGCGAGGGCGGGTACCTCGCCCTGGGTTCCGATGGCCGCGAACAGAGGCCCCGCGCGCGTGATGGCGAGGTGAGAATAACTTCCGTAGTCGGGCTGATCGACCGCGCAGAAGAAGATACGCCGTTCGTCGGCGGCGCTCGCCATTTTCGCGGCAAGCTCGGCGTCCCGTTCGGTGAGCACGGCGAGCCAGACCCCGTCGAGCATTTCGGGGCGGAATTCTCGCTCTGTAGCGAGGACGGACGCACCGGCCGCTTCGAGCGCGCTCTTGCGCAGCGCTGCTTCTTCCCCGTAGCCGACGACGAGGCACTTTTTTCCGGCGAGCTTGAGCGCAATGGGAAATGCGGATGTCATCGAACCGCGCGAAGCGTAGCGCGGCGTGCGCGAGCCGTCAGCGGACGGCCGTTACTTCTTTTCTTCCGCGTTGCTCGAAAACCTCACCGGCTCGGTCGGGCGCGTCAAAAACTTCTGGTCGCGCTCCGCGTCGCCGATGCGCTGCATGAACAGGCCCGTGAACGTGCTGAAGAGCGCGTCGCCCGGCACCGCCGTCCCGGTACTGCTCGGACGCATGACCCAGCGGCGAAGTTTGCTGAGGACCTGCGGGCTCACCGGATTCACCTGGATGCTGCCGCGCACCCATAATCGCACCCCGAGGGGGACCTGCGTGGCATCGCCGGCGAGGAGACGACGGGTCTCCGCGCAGCGCTTGAGCACTCCTTCGATGGTGTTCGTCCAGCCGGTGCGTGTGCCGCCCGTTCGCACGATTTCGACCCGATAAGCTTCTTCCCAGACGTCCCAGATGACGCGGCAGGTCTGCGTCGTGGTCGACAGCGCCTCACTCGAACCCTCGCGCTGAACGGTCGCGGTGAGCACGATGGTGGTCGGGAAGCCACGGCTGAGCTTGCTCTGGATACCGGCGTCGACCAGGTCGCGGAACGTCATGTCGAGGTAGAGCAAGCGTCGATCGACGTCCCATTCCAGGAGAGCGGTTCGCACGACCGGGGGAGCCGGCTCTTGCGCGCTCGCCGTGCGAGTCACCGCGCACAGGACTGCAATCGAGAGGACGAGAGCCACGAGGACTCTCGTCACTGACCGTTCCCCCGTGGAATCAAGCCGAGCGCGTTCGCGAACGAGAGCGTGAATCCTCCGACGCTCGTATCCACCCGGAAGCCGAGGTTCGCGGTGAGATCGATCGGAACGCGCGAAAACCCCGAGTATCCGGTGGGCGGATCGGCGAGCGAGTCTTGGCTCGCGACGCCCCAGACTCCGCCGCTCGCGTAGACGTCGATGCCGTAGATGGAGCGCCGCCCGCGGTAGAGCGGAATGCGGTACTCCGCGGTGAGCGAGGCGGCGTACTCGCCGTAGCGCTCTTCCTCGATTTCGGTGCCGAGCACGTTCGGCGGAGGGCGCCGGTCGAAGTTCATGCCGAGCACGCGGTCGGGACGGAAGTCGCTGAAGTCGCCGACGTGGAACTGCTCGAAGAACGGCGCGTTACCCGCGATGGCGCCGCCGAAGACCTGCAGCGAAAGGACGTGGTTTTTCCACGGAAGTCGCCACCAGCGGGAGGTGCGAAGCTCGACCTTCTGGTAGTCGTAGTCGAGCGCGGCGGGCAGGAGAGCGAGCTCGACACTCGTGACGAGGAGCCAGCCTCGCGCCGGCAGAAACGGGTGATCGCGCGTGTCGTGTTGCAACGACGCTTTGACCGTCGAGAGCAGGCTTCGGCCGCGGATCACGTCGAAGTCGATGGGCTCGAGATCCTCGCCGCGATAGTGGGACGCGGAGAGCGGGTAGCTCGCGTCGATCGCTTCGAGACGGTAGTGAAGCCACGCTTGCGTCGGCACGCCGAGATCGCGGCCGACGCCGATCGCGCCGCCGAAGCGCTGGTAGTCGACGATCGCAAAATCGCTGTGCGCGACGTCGCGTTGGGGATCCGCGTAGCGCACCGTCGTGTTGCCGAAAACGTCGTTCGCGTCGTTGTAGAGCAGCATCCCGGAGACCATCCAGGAGCTGCCGAAGAAGGCGGGGTCGAGGAAGCGGAGCCTGAGACCGAGATCCTCTCTGCCGACCGCGATCGCTCCGCCGAGCGTGATCCCCGTCCCGCCGAGGTTCGTCTCGGCGACGTCCATTCCCGCGTAACCGGTGAGGGGCTGCGGGTCTCCGTTGTTGTCCGCGTCCTTGGCGAGGCCGAGGAACACGTCGTTCACGATGAGCGTGTTGCGCTCCGAGACGTCGACCACGAGCACGACCTGGCCGCGGCGCGAGCCTTTCTCGAGCGACAACTCGACATCGAGGAAGAAGCCGGTGCCGAGCAGCCGGTAGCGGGCGAGCTGGAACGCCGTGTTGTTCGGGTCGATGAGCTGGCCCGGCGTGAACGGCAGGTAGCGGAGGACGACGTTGCGCGCGGTGCGCGAATTGCCGCGGATCTCGATGCGCTCGAGGACGTAGCGGACGGGTAAGCGTTCCTCGGGTTCGGTCGCACCGCACGGACAGGGCGCGGGCGTCGTCGGGGCCGGGCGTGGCGGCGGCGAGAGCGGCGGTTTCTCCGGTGTGTCGCCGCCCCAGGTGTCGACCGGGGCGGTTTGCGCAGGCTCGGCGGGGTCCGCGGACTCCGCCGGGTCCGCGAGCGCGGGTCGCGCGAGCGCAAGCGCAAGGATACCGGCGAGAACGGCCAGGCGTCTCGCGACGTTCGTCGAAACGCGGGCCGTACGCGCGGGCGTCATGTCACCGGCCGCCGACGCCCGCTGGGATCCGCTCGTACGTTTCGCATAGGAGCGCGAGGCGCTCGGCGAGAGCGGGCGTGAGGCTCTCCTCGTCGAGCCGAAACGTCCAGTTGCCGCTCGCCGTGCCGGGGACGTTCATGCGCGCTTCGCTGCCGAGTCCGAGCAGGTCTTGAACCGGGAAAATCGCGGTGTCGGCGACCGACGCGATCGCCAGCCTGAGCATGTCCCAGTGGGGCTCGCGTCCGTCGCTCGCCGCATACGAAAGAGCGCGGGCTCGCTCGGCGCGGAGCTCGGCCGCGCGCCGCTCGTCGCGCTCGCGCTCCGCGGCGCCGAGCCAACCGACGACCGTGTCGTTGTCGTGCGTCCCCGTGTAGACGACGCTGCGCTTCGTGTAGCGATGCGGTTGGTACTCGCGCCAGGTGCTGCTCGAAAATGCGAACTCGAGCACGCGCATTCCCGGAAGATCGAATTGATCGCGCAAACGCAACACTTCCTCGGTGACCGCCCCGAGATCCTCGGCGATGAACGGCAGCGAGCCGAACGTCTCCTGCGCGACGCGCAGGAAGTCCGCGCCGGGGACTTCGACGAACTCTCCGCCTTTGGCGGACGTAGCGCCCGAGGGAACGACCCACGCTCGGTGAAATCCGATGAAGTGATCGATGCGCGCGCCGTCGAAGCAAGCGAGCGTGCGGCGGAGCCGCGCGAGCCACCAGCCGTAGCCGTTCTCTCGCAGGGCGGTCCAGTCGTACACGGGGTTTCCCCAGAGCTGCCCGTCCTCGCTGAAATAGTCGGGCGGGACCCCGGCGAGGACCTCGCGCTCACCGCTTTCGAGCAGCCGGAATGCGTCGCGGTGCGCCCAGACGTCCGCAGAGTCGTGGGACACGTAGATCGGCACGTCGCCGAGGAGCCGCACGCCGAGCTCCGTCGCGCGAGAGCGGAGCGCGTCCCATTGCGCTGCGAATTGGTGTTGAACGAAACGGTGGTAGCCGACCTCGGCCTCTAGCGCGACGCGCGCCCTTTCGAGCGCGTGCGGCTCGCGCCGCGTGAGCTCCGCCGGCCAGCGCGTCCAGGGCGCGCTTTCGTGCGCCCGCGAGAGCGCAGAGAACAGGCAGTAGTCGTCGAGCCAGTCGCGCTCGCGCTCCGCGAAATCCTGCTGTTGCCGGCGATCGCTCTCCGAGGCGCGCGCTTCGAACGCCGCGAACGCCTTGCGCAAGCAGCGCTCCCGGAAGCTCCGGGCCTGGTCGTAGCTCGCCCGCGGCGCGAGCGCGAGCGGAGCCGGACTCCTGAGATCGTCGGGCTCGAGCCAGCCGCCTTCGGCGAGGAGCTCGAGGCTCACGAGCAGCGGGCTGCCGGCGAACGCCGATGGACTGTCGTAGGGCGAGTTGCCACCGCCCGGCGGGACGACCGGCAGCATCTGCCACCAGCGCTGGCCCGCGCGCGCGAGGAACTCGGCGAAGCGGTACGCGGCGGGCCCTATGTCACCGACGCCGAACGGCCCCGGCAGCGATGTCGGGTGGAGCAGGATCCCGCTCGAGCGCTCTCGGAACGGCGAAAAGCTCATTCAAGTCCGGCACTCTAGCATCGCCCGGCTCACCTGAGCTCTTCGGACTCGGGCTTCTTGTCCGGTGGGCGGAGCAGCGAGAGCGTTACCGCGCCGATCAGAATCACCGCAATCACTCCGAGCGAGGCGGTCGAGGGGATCTTCAGCCCGAACGGCGCCGCGACCATTTTCGCCCCGATGAAGATGAGAATGAGCGCGAGCCCGGGCCCCAGGTAGTGGAAGCGGCCCATCATGCCCGAGAGCACGAAATAAAGCGCTCTTAGGCCGAGAATGGCCATGACGTTCGATGTGTACACGACGAAAATGTCGTTCGAGATGGCGAGCACTGCGGGCACCGAATCCACCGCGAAGACGAGGTCGGTGAACTCGACGACGATGAGCACGAGGAACAGGGGTGTGGCGTGTCGCACCCCGTCGATCACGACGAAAAACTTGTCGCCGTGCATCTCCTTGGTCGTGCGCAGGTACCTGCGGGCGAGCTTGAGCGCGAAGTTGTTCTCAGGATCGACCTCGCCCTCTTTTCTCAGGAGGAGCTTCGCGCCCGAGAGGATCAAG
>DASUTR010000121.1:0-17182 GCA_036374535.1 Polyangiaceae bacterium | reverse complement strand
CCCCAAGCGCTTCATCGTCGATCGCGACGACGGGACCACGCCGGCGAAGCGAAGCTTCGACGGCGACCCCGGATTTTCGCTCGGTCCCTCGAACGGCGACTGGGTGCGCACCGCCGGAAGCTCGACGGGCGTCGTCTGGAACGACCAGGCGAATGAAAAGACGACCGACCCGCGCGTCGCTTCGAGCTCCTCCGGCCACCTCGTGACGTTCCGGAGGGGCGGACTCTCGGGCAAGGTGCTTTACGGTTTCCTCGCGCCGGACGGCTCGCCGCGCGGGGAGCTTCGAACGCTCGAGGTGCCCGGCGTGAGGCTCTCCGGCACGCCGGATCCCGCCATCAGCGGCAACGCATGGCTCATCGCCTTCGCCGGGCGCGCGACCCCCGAAGAAGAATGGCACGTGGTGCTCGCGAGCGGAAAGCTCGACGGCGGAGCGCCGGTCGTGCGTGCCTTCACGAGCCCCCCCGGAGGCGCGGGAGGCAGCAGCATCGCGCCTTCGGTGAGCGGCCTCGGAGACGCGGGTTTCCTGTTGCAGTGGACCGAGGGCAAGACGGCGGAGTATCAGGTGCGGGTGCAACGCCTCGGACTCGATCTCGAGCCTCAGGGAGAAGTGACGCTCGTCTCGCCGAAGGGCGCGAACGCCGGCCAGGGCGCCGTGTTCGCTCGCGCTCCGCGAGCGCTGTCGTTGTTCGTCCAAACCACCGCCGGCCACGACGAGCTCTGGGGAGCGAGTCTCGAATGTCCGTAAGACGTCTCATCGGTTCTGCGGTGCTCGCGGCGTCGCTCGCGCTCGCAGGCTCGAGCGGATGCATGCTCGGCCCGCGCGGCCCCTCGGCCGTCGCCCAGGGTCGCTATTTTTCGACCGGCGACCCGAACTACGACGAGTTCTTCCTGCGGCTCCACCGCATGCAGGTCGAGCTCAAGGCAGCGCCGGAGACGCTCGCCGGGGTCCGCTCCGAGCTCACGCGCAGTCTCGCGCTCGAAGCGAACGCGGACACGGAAGCGCTTCGCCGCGCCCTCAAGACGAAAGCCGGCGAGGTGAACGCTCGCGGCGCTACCCTGGCCCTGGAGCGAGCACGCGAGCCGGAAGCGCGCGTGCGCCTCGCCGTCTTGGGGACCCCGGCGTCGTCCGATCGAGAGCTCGTGAAGACGTTCGGGGAGTCCGTAGACCGCGTCGCCGAAGTCCGAGGGCGCCTCGGCGCCTGGCAAGACGAGCTCGAGTGGCTGCCCCCGGCGGGCGTCGCCCTCGACGGGCGCGTCGAAGCGGCGTTCATCGGGCAGAGCCGCGGCACCCGCGACGAGGTCCACGAGAATCTCGTCGACGCTCAGAAAGTCGTCGCCTTGATGGCGGAGCGCACGAAAGCGATCGACACGGAGAGCGCCGAGCTCGAACGCATCTTCGCGAGTGCTTTCGCAGAGAACCGCTCCGAAGCGCCACCGGCACCCGCGCCCGAACCGGAGCCGGCCGCGAAACCCCGGCGTTCGGCCCGGCATGGCGAACCGCGCCCCTCGGCCGCCCCCGACGATGCTGCCCCTTCGCCCGCGAAGCCGAAGCAGGGCACGGCCAAGCCCGATTTCGAACCCTGAGTCGCTCAGTCGACGCGCTGAATCGCCGGTAGGAAGCGATCGGGCGGAACGAATTCGGTGAAGCGCAGCGATTCCTTACCGTTCGAGTCGAAGACGAGCACGGTCGGCAGACCGAGCACGCGGTAGCGACCGAGAGTCTCCACGACGACGGGATCGTCGGCGTGCGTCGCGTCCACCTTCACCGCGACGAACCGACCCATCTCGGCCCCGACCGCCTTCTCGGCGAAGGTGATCTTGTCGAGCTCCTGACAAGCGATGCACCAGGCGGCGGTGAAATCGATGAGGAGGGGTCGATTTTCTCGCTGCGCGAGAGCGCGCGCCGCTTCGACGTTCCCGTGCTGCCACGCGAGCGCCGCGCTCGGCTTGAGGATTCCGATGACGGCCGCGAACGCGCCGCCGCAAACGAGCAAAAGACCGAGCCCTTTCCTGACCTTCGGAGCGATGCCCGCCTCGCTGAAATCCCGCGTGACGGCACCGAGCAGCACGCCCGCGACGACGAGCACGGCAGCGCCGCCGAAGAGCGCGAGCCCCGGCCGGAACGGCGCCCGGAGCTCGGTGAAGGTGGTGCTCAGAAAATAGAACGCGACCACGATGAGCACGATGGCGAAAGCCGATTTCACGTACGCCATCCACTGCCCGCTCTTCGGAAGCTGCACGGCGAACGCGCCCACGGCGAAGAACGGCACCCCGAGCCCGAGGCCGAACGCCGTCATGGCGAGCACCCCGAGCGGAACGCTGCGCGTCTTGGCGATCCAGGCGAGGATGCCCGTGAGCACGGGCCCGGTGCACGGCGTCGCGATGAGCGCGCAAACGAGCCCGAGCAGGAATGCGCCCTTGTATCCGCTGCCTCCGACCGTCGCGAGCCGATTCGTGAGCCCCGACGGCAGCGCCATCTCGAAGGCGCCGAGCATCGAAGCAGCCATCGCGAGAAAAAGGAGCGCCATCGCGACGACGACCCAGCGGCTCTGGAGCACCGAGCCGAAGATCGACCCCGAGAACGCCGCGACGAGCCCGAGCGGCACCATCATCGCGATGATCCCGAGCACGAAAACGCCCGAGAGCGCCGTTCCCTGCCAGCGGCTCTTCGCCTGCTTCGCGCCGAAGACGCTGACGGTGACCGCGATCATCGGGTACACGCACCCGGTGAGGCTCACCCCAAACCCGCCGACGAAGGCAGCGAGCGCGGCATAAACGGGTCCCCGGGAGAGAGCTTCGGTAAAGGCGTCCGGGGCCGACATGAGCAGTTCCCCATTGTACCGCCCCGGCAGCCAACCGGTTTCGGAGAAGAACCTCTAGCAATATTCGCGGCTTCGCTACCCCGCCTTGCGACGCCGGGTGCGAATGCGGCGTAGCAGGCGCCGCGCGTACGCGACCTCACCCGAGAGCGCGACCTCGAGGGCCACCCGGCCGGTCGTCGTGCGCTGGACGAAGAGTGAGAGGTAGCGCTCCGCGAGATCGTCGTTCCTCTCTTCGAAGGCGATGGCGCCGATCACGAACTGCCCATAGCCCTGCCCGCACGGCGCTTCCTCGAGACGTTCGCGAATGGAAGTGAGCCCCGCGACGGTTTCGCCCGCTGCGCGGCGCGCGAGGGCGAGCTGTGCTCGGTAAAGCGGCTTGTCGGTAGTGCCCCAACGGGCCGCCCGGGACAGCGAGCCGACGGCTTCCTCGTACTGCCCGGCGAGGAAGAGCACGCTGCCCAGCGTCCAGAGGTGGAAGGCCCGGCGTGTCGGAGGGCTAACCCTGCTCGCGATGCGCAGGTGCAAAAGGGCACCCTCCCGGTCACCCACGCCGAGACAGGCGCGCGCGGCGTCCTGGCGGGCGACGTCCGGCATGACGGGGTCCACGAGCATCTGCTCGGCCACGGCAAGCGCGTCTCCGAACCGCCTGCCCTCCATGTGGCTCAAGTAGAGTTGCCGGAGCAGCATCGCCCGGGTCGTCCGGTCGACCGCGCCGTTGTGCGAAAGGCCTCGCTCGGCGTACTTCGCCCGGGCCATGGGGGTGCGCGCGAGAGTGGCCTTCCGAAGGAGGTTCTCCGGGTCGAGACGGGGGGTACGGGCCACGGTGCGCGCTCGCGACACCATGCCTAGAAGCTATCAGAACCTGTACAGGCGTCCAGATTTTGGGGGTTGCGAGGCTAGGACGGTTGAGGCAGATGGGCCCGAATGTCCCTCCGCCCCGGTCTCGTCCTCGGCTGCGTCGCCGTCTTCGGTCTCGGGGGGTGTGGGCATCCGGCGACGGAGCGCGAGTGCGAGGAGATCGTCGAGCGCATTGCCGTGCTCGAGCTCGGTGGGGCGGACGCGGGCAAGGAGTTCGTTCTCGAGGAAGTCAAGAACGCCAAAGAGTCGTTCAGAAGAGAGATGCAGAAAAAATGCGTCGGAAGGCGCATCACGAACGACGCCATGGAGTGCGTCCGCAAGGCGACCGCGTCGCGTCAAATCGAAGACGAGTGCTTTCGGTGATCCGCATCGGGGCGTGGCTTCTCGCCGTCCCGCTGTTGCTCGCCGGGTGCGGCCGCTCCCTCACGCTCGAGGAGTGCGACGCCCTGCTCGACCGCTACGTCGAAAAGCTCGTCGGCTCCGACCGCCCCGGAACGCCCGCCGCCGAAGTCATCGAGCTCCAGCGCAAGGCGCGCGAAAAGGCGAAGACGGATCCCGCGTTCGCCGAGTGCCGGTCGGCCGTCTCGCGCAAGAAATTCGACTGCGCGATGAGCGCCGAGACCGTCGATCGCATGGAAATATGCTTGCTCTAGCGTTAGCGTTCTCGGGCATGCCGCACCGCGCGTCCCTCGTTCTCGCGCTCGCGCTCACCGCCGCCGGCTGCAAGAAGGACGGCTTCTGTTCGGGAAAGCCGCTCGCGCTCGAAATCTCCGGTAACCACGGACACGACGAGCGCGTTGCGCCGAAGGAGCTCGAAAAGGGCCCAGGGCGCTACACGCTCTCCGGAGGCTCGCACGAGCACGGCTTTCGGCTCACCGAAGCCGACCTCGCCAAGCTGCAGGCCGGCCAAACGCTCGAGCTACGCAGCACGAGCATGAACGCTCACGTCCACGAGCTCCGCCTGGCGTGCGAGCGGTGACGTTCTAGTCGGTCGAGAGCGGTGCGCGCTGCGCTTGCCGGCGCGGGTCCGTCGCTTCGATGATCTTGTTGATGCCGGCTTGGTTGAAGCCCTTGTAGCCGTCGTTGCGTTCGAGCACCTCGAAATGTGAGCCGAGCGTGCCTTCGCGCGTGATGCGCTCCGCTTGCTCCGCGCTCAAAAAGCCGCGCTCGCGCGCCCGTTCGAGGCGCGCGGGAGCGACACGCCAGAGCTCGCCCTCGGTGAACGCCTGCTTCAGATGCGGGTAATCCGTGAACGGCGGCATCACCGTGATGCCGTCGGCCGCGAAACGCTGCCGAACGGCGTCGAAGTCGAACTGGCACTCGAGATGGTGCATGCCCGCGGCGAGGAACGCCTCCCCGTGGAGCTCGCACCAGAGCCCGACGGTGCCAACGGAATCGCGCGCGTCGAGCCCGCGGTGCGCGAAGTCGCCCGTGACTTCCTCGGGCGAGAGATCGACGTCGGCGAAGACGCAAATGCCGAGCCCCGAATGCTCCATGACCTGGGCGCCCCAGCCCGCTTCGTGGCCGGCGTAGAACCGCTCGCGACAATGCAAACCGAGCGCCTCGAGCAAGGCGACGAGCGAGCGAAATGCGATGCGGCTCGAACGATACGTGTGGTGATCGCGATTGAACCAGCCGAGCCCGAGCGAATCCTGGCGCGCTTTCTGCATGCGCGCCGCACGATTTCGGCGCGTATAGAAGCGCCGCTCCGCTTCGAAGAAGAGCTCGCACGTCACGGTCTCCCCGAGATCCCGCTGCGCCGCGCGGACGAGCTCGAGCGCCGCGTCGAAGCCGAGGGCAGCGTCTTCGATGGGCCGTGGCCGCAGGCGGAACGCTTGCAGATGTCGCTCGACGAGCGCCGCGCCCGGGCCCTCGCGGACGGCCGACGCGGACGTCGCGCGTTTTCGATCGGTGGAGCGCTCGACGACCCAGAGCTCGGACTCCTCGTCGGCGACGAGCGCGCGGCGAACGAGCGTGCCCGCCTCGCCCTCGAGCACGAGCGGCACGAGGCGCGCACTCTCGAGAAAATCGACGACGGAATCGACGCGCAAGTAGCCCCGCGGTTTCGCGTCGTCCCGGAGCTCGAACAGAGGGAAGAGCGCGCAGGTGTGCTCCCAGAGCTCGGCGCCGCCGTCGGCTTGCCCCGTGCGAACGAAGCCGGTGAGCCGGAGTTTGTCCCGCAGATCGTCGCTCGCACCCACCGACACCACGTCGAGCGCGTCGCGGAGGCGAGCTCCCACGGTCACGAGGAGCTCCGCGGCGAGCTTCTGTGCGGCCGGCGACCGCCCGAGGAACTCGGTGACGAGCGAGCGGGCGAGATCGCTCGCGATGGGCTCCGGGTGAAAGGCTTGAGCAGCCAACGAAGGGAACCTCCTTGTCCCTCATTGTGGACGAACGTGTGACTCGATGCCACTGGCGCGCGGGCCGGGCGCGTGTCGCGCTACACTGGCGTTCATGCACCGAGTGCTCGTTCTCGGCGGCGGGAAGATCGGACGCATGATCGCCTGCTTGCTCGCGCCCACGGGCGACTACGCCGTCAGCGTCGGCGACAACGACGAGACTCAGCTCGACCTCTTGCGGCAACGCGTGCCGGGGGCGCGTCCGCTGGCGCTCGACGCGTCCGATCGCGCGGCGCTCACCAAAGCCGTGGCCGAGCACGACGCCGTCATCTCGGCCCTCTCGTACGCGCGAAACCCGACCGTGGCCGAGATCGCCGCCGACAACGGCGTGAGCTACTTCGATCTCACCGAGGATCGCGAGACCACGCGGCGCGTGCGCGACATCGCGGGACATGCGAAATCGGATCTCGTCTTCATGCCGCAATGCGGGCTTGCGCCCGGGTTCGTGTCGGTCGTCGCGAACGAGCTCACCAAGAACTTCGAGCGGCTCGACAAGGTGTTCATGCGCGTCGGCGCGCTGCCGCAATTTCCGTCGAATTTCCTGAAGTACAACCTGACGTGGTCGACCGACGGGCTCATCAACGAATACTGCAATCCCGGCGAAGCCATTCACGAGGGAGCGCGGCGCGAGGTGCTGCCGCTCGAGGGCCTCGAACATTTCTCGCTCGACGGCGTGCGTTACGAAGCGTTCAACACGTCGGGCGGGCTCGGCAGCCTGTGCGAAACGTTCGAGGGCCGCGTGCGCGAGCTCAACTACAAGACGATTCGCTACCTCGGCCATCGCGACTACATGGCGTTCCTGTTGCAGGAGCTCCGCATGTCGGAGTCGCGGGAGGTGTTGAAAAGCATCCTCGAGGCCGCGATTCCCGTGACGTTCCAGGACGTCGTGGTCGTGTTTTGCACCGTATCCGGGTGGCGCGGCGGGCAGCTCGTGCAAGTGAGCGACGCTCGCAAGATCTACAATGCCACGATCGAAAACCAGAACTGGAGCGCGATTCAGATCACGACCGCCGCGGGCGTGTGCGCCATGGTCGATCTCCATTTCACGGGAGCCCTCGGCGCGAAGGGGCTCGTGTTGCAGGAGCAGGTCGGGCTCGAAGCGTTTCTCGGTAATCGCTTCGGGCAGCATTACCGTTCGGGAACCGCGAACGCGTTCAGCCTGGCGACGAAGCTCTCGGGAGAGCTCCAATGACGGCCATCGGCGACGCCCTCGCGCGACTCGGCGTGCCGAAGGGCGCGGGCGGCGTCGCGATCGGCCGAAGTTTCTCGAGCGGCGCGGGGCCGTCGCTCGCCCTCGCCTCGCCGATCGACGGCGCCCCGCTGGGTGAGCTCGGCACGGCGTCGCCGGCGGAAGTGAAGAGCGCCGTCGCCGCCGCGGCTCGCGCCTTCTCGACGTGGCGCTCCGTGCCGGCGCCGCGGCGCGGGGAATTCGTACGCCGCTTCGCCGAGCTCTTGCGCGCGCACAAGGCCGACCTCGCGACGCTCGTCACGCACGAGGTCGGAAAGATTTCGCAAGAGGCGCTCGGTGAAGTGCAGGAGATGATCGACATCGCCGATTTCGCGGTCGGGCTGAGCCGCCAGCTCTACGGGCTCACGATCGCGAGCGAGCGGCCGCACCATCGGCTCACCGAGCAGTGGCACCCACTCGGTCCCGTCGGGGTCATCACCGCGTTCAACTTTCCGGTCGCCGTGTGGGCCTGGAACGCGGCACTCGCGCTCGTGTGCGGGGACACGGTGGTCTGGAAACCGTCGGAGAAAGCGCCGCTCTGCGCGCTCGCCTGTCACGCGCTCGCCCTCAGGGCCGCAGGCGGTATGCCCGAGGTTCCGGACGGCGTCGTGAACGTCGTCGTCGGCACCGCGCCGGTCGGGCAAGCGCTCGCCGCCGCGCCCGAGCTTCCGCTGGTGTCGGCGACGGGCTCGGTGCGCATGGGCCGCGCCGTCGCACAGACCGTCGCGGCGCGGCTCGGACGCTCGCTGCTCGAGCTCGGCGGCAACAACGCGATGATCGTGGCCCCGAGCGCGAATCTCGAGCTCGCGGTGCGCTCCGCCGTCTTCGCCGCCGCCGGGACGGCGGGTCAGCGCTGCACGTCGCTGCGCCGCCTCATCGCGCACGAAAGCATTGCTTCGGAGCTCCTGTCGCGCCTCACGCGTGCATTCTCGCGCGTGCCGATCGGCGATCCACGCGAGCCGGGGACGCTCATGGGCCCGCTCATCGATCGCGCCGCTTTCGACGGCATGCAGAAGGCTCTCGAAACGGCGAAGGCCCAAGGCGGCACCGTCACGGGCGGCGAAGCGGTGACGAGCGGCGTTCCCGCGGGCGGCGCTTACGTGCGGCCCGCCATCGTCGAAATCGACGCGAGCGCAGGGATCGTGCAGGAAGAGACGTTCGCCCCGATCCTCTATTTCATGCGCTACCGAGCGCTCGAGCAAGCGATCGCCATCCAGAACGGCGTACCGCAGGGCCTCGCGAGCTCCATTTTCACCGATGACCTGCGCGAGGCCGAGCTCTTCTGCTCGGCCGTCGGCTCCGACTGCGGCATCGCGAACGTGAACATCGGCACGAGCGGCGCCGAGATCGGCGGCGCGTTCGGCGGCGAAAAGGACAGCGGCGGAGGCCGCGAATCCGGCTCCGATTCCTGGAAGAGTTACATGCGCCGCGCGACGAACACGGTGAACTACGGCACCGATTTGCCGCTCGCGCAGGGAATCAAGTTCGAGGTCGACTGAACGAACCCGGTCTCCGGCCGCCCTCACCCGTTCGCTCCGGTCACTCGCGCCGGAGCACGTAAAAGAAGTCGCGATCGGACGGGCGTTCGAAGTAGCCGCTCTTCGCGTACTCGCCTTCGACGAGCGAGGCGGAGACGCGAAGCTTATCGTCGCGGTCGCGCTCGTACGAGAGAAAACGCGTCCAGTTCCAGTTGATGTCGAGCTGCGCGGCGTGGTGAGCGCCCGAAAAGCGCAGCGCTTCGCCGAGGAGGCGTGGCGAGGCTTCCGTGCCGATGGCGAAGAAGAGCAACGAGCCTTTTTCGTCGAGCCCGACGGCGGACCTTCGGCGCGTGACGATGTCGTTCGTGTTTCCTTTCCAGGCTTTGTCGCGACCGGCGAGGAGGTCGCGATGAACCTCGCCATTTTCGACGAGGCACGGCGGCGTTTGCCGGAAGGCGTGGATGGCGGGCGCGGAATCCG
Source organism: Polyangiaceae bacterium (assembly GCA_036374535.1). Classification (GTDB taxonomy): domain Bacteria; phylum Myxococcota_A; class Polyangia; order Polyangiales; family Polyangiaceae; genus PMG-095. The sequence goes on along the minus strand of DASUTR010000121.1, from coordinate 7,917 downwards.
CGAGCGCGGGCCAGGACCGGAGGCGGACGCCGCCGTCGGCGTAGAGCGCGAGCGTACAGCCTTCGTCGCGCGGGGGCAGGATCGTGCTTTCGCCGAGCTTCATGCCCCACCGACCGTGTCGCGGCTGGAAGCCGCCGTTGAACACGGCGAGCAGCCGCTGTCGTTCCGCTGCTGGAACGAGGCCCGGCGCGAAGGGCACCTTCTTGCCCCCGAGATCGTCGGTGCCCGGCATGTACCCGATGCGGACCGCTTCGAGATCGATGGCGACGAGGATCACGGCGATGAACCGGCTCGCTTCGTGCGGGTGAATGACCGTCTTCGCGAACGGAGAACCTTCGGGGTAAGGCACCCACTTGCCGTCGCCGTCGTGGGTCGAGCGAGGAAATGGCGGCGCAATGTCTGGAGGAGGAAAGGTCTTCGACGGGTGCGCTGCCGTCACCGGCGCAGGAACCGCGGGCGCTGGTGCCGAAGCGGAAGCGGCGCCGGGCGGAACGGGAGCGCTCGGGGCCGCGGCCGCAGAGGCGGCCGAGCGGGAGGGAGCGACCGGGGGCGACGTTTCTCGCGTGGGGCCACAGCCGGCGAGCGCGAACGCGAGGTAGGCGAGGCGTCTCATGGTCAGGCGCGTTTACTGAGGTCGCTCACGACGTGTCGCCCGACACCGAGCGCCGCCGAAACGAGGCGCGGGGCGTGACGGCTCGCGCTCACCGCGATTTTGGCGTGCCCCGTGATGACGGCCTCGGGAACACGGGCGGCGACGGCGGCGAGGATTTTCTTCGCGGCCTTGGCAGCGGGCATGCGAAGCCAGCGCGGAATCGGATCTTCGAGCTCTTCGCGGAGCGCGCTCTGATTGTCGACGCGACGAAACTCGCTTTCGACGAAGCCGGGCGCAAGGTGCGTCACGGAAATTCCTTCGCGCGAAAGCTCGTGCCGGATGCATTCGGCGAACGAGCGGACGGCGTGTTTGCTCATGCAGTACGCCGACCACCCGGGAATCGACACGTAGCCGTTCGCGCTCCCCACGATGCCGACGGCTCCGCGCGTCGCCCGAAGATCGGGCAGCGCTGCTTGGACCGAGCGAACGACGCCGAAGACGTTGGTCTCGAACTGACGCCGGTAGTCGTCGAGCGTGAGCTTCTCGAACCGCCCGCCGACTCCGAAGCCGGCATTCGCTATCATCGCGTCGAGCGGCCCGAACACGCGGGCTCGCTCGACCGCGGCCTCGAGCTCGCCGTCTCGCGTCACGTCGCAGGCGACGCCGAGCGCCCGGTCGTCGCCGAGCTCCCGCGCCAGCGCTTCGACTCGTCCCTTGCGCCGCGCCGCGAGCACCACCCGGGCACCTTGCGCCACCGCCTCACGCGCCACCGCTTCGCCGATGCCCGCCGACGCGCCCGTCACGAACACGACCTTGTCCTGCCACGTCATGGTGAGGACGTCGTAGCCCAGCCGGGCGCGCGCGTCGCCGTGACCGCCGGGCGCGAAATCGCGAAGCGTCCGCGCCGTCGCTATTGGCTCGCAGGCGGGGTCGTCTCGGCAGGCGCCGTCGGCGCGGCCGGCGGGGGTAGTGGCATTTCCGGAGCCGACGGATCGTTCGTGGGCGCCTTGGGAGCCGCCGGTCCGCGCGGCGTCAGCGAATCTTGAAGGCGGTCGAGCTCGTTCGAGAGTTCCTTGGGTTCCGATTTCGGCGCGGAGGGCACTCCGGCGTCCATGTCCATTTCCTCACCCGACATTTGCTCGCTCGAAACCGCCCGGCGAGTGCTCGAGGCGCGCGAACTCTGCGCGGGAGCGTCGGTGACCGGAGGGGTAGCCTCCGCGGGCGAAGACTCCTCGACCACCTGGATGTCCGTAGACTCTTTTTCGGCCGCCGTGGGGCGCACCGACGCCTCCGAAATCCAAACCGGCGCGATGCGCGCACGCGCCAGCGCTTCTTCGTTCAGCATGTCGTCGAGGGGCCCCCCGGCCGCGAGCGGCGGCGCCTCGGGGGCGGGTCCGAGCTCGGCCCGACCGGCGTATCCGCCGAGGTACAGGCCGCCTGCCACGGCGAGCACGGTGATTCCGAGCCCGACGCCGATTCCGAAATAGAGTCCGGCGCGCTCCTTCGAGACGCCGGGCAGCTCGACCTCTTCATCGAGCGGATCGTCGTAGAGCGGATCGACCGCGTACACCTCGCGCTCGTATGCGCCGCGCGGAAGCGGCCGCGCACCGCTCTCGTCGTCGTAACGACGGCGTCGAGTCGACCTCGATGAGGGGTCCTCGGGCGCGAAACCAAAATCCTTGAGCGTCGCCATCGGATGTGCCTCCAGTGCTTCCCACTGAAGCTGCAAAGAGCGGGCCGACCCTGTTCTTCCGGGAAATTCGCCCGTTTTGCCGTGGAAGCGTGGCAAGCCGTCTCGCTCGGCGCTTTCCGCCGCAGCGACGTTCTGCGCTCGTTCGTCAGGACTTCGGTGCGGTGGAAGCCGCGAGGATGCCGAGCTTCTCCACCGCCTTCGGGACGTCGGGACGCTCCTCCAGGAGGGCGGCGAACGCATCGCCGGTTTCGGCAAGGCGCGCCGGAACCGTCACGAGCGTGAAGCGACGCGGATCGAGCGCGACGTGCACTTCGTCCCAGTGCAGCGGTGTCGAAACGCTGGCTCCCGGATAGGCGCGCACCGAATACGGCGCGACGATCGTGCGCGACGTTCCGGTCTGCCCCACGTCGACGAGCGCACGCCCTCCGCGCTGATCGACGCGGCGCTCCATGGTCGCAAGCTTCGGATGACGCGCCGTGACGAGGCGTCCGAGAAACTCACAGAGCAGCTTGGCCGTTTCGAAGCCGATGCCGGGACCGAGCGGCACGAGCACGTGGAGGCCCTTCTGGCCGGACGTCTTCGGATAGCCCGGGAGCCCGATTTCATCGAGAATTTCGCGCAACGTGAGCGCGAGGACGACGGCGCGCTCGAACGGGTGCTCGCCGATGTCGAAGTCGATCGTCAAAAAATCGGCTTCGTGACGGGTTCCTTCGCGGCAAGCGAGCACGTGCAGCGGAATCGTCCCGAGGTTCGCGAGGTAGACGAGAGAGTCCACGTCGTCCACGAGGAACACGGTCTTCTCTTTGTCCTTCTCCTCGTCACGCAGCGTCGTGCGGCGCAGCCAGTCGGGCGTCCCGTGCGGCACGTTCCATTGATAGAAACTCTTGCCCTTCCAGCCGTCCGGGTAGCGCACCATGACGACGGGGCGCTCACGCAGGAACGGCAGCATCGCGGAGGCCACCGAAGCATAGTAATTAATCAAATCTCCCTTCGTGTACCCCTCTTCCGGCCAAAACACCTTGCCGCGATTCGAGATGGTGACGCGAGGGCTCGGCGCCGTATCGGCGGCGCCCTTCGCCGGCGGCTCGGCGTCGGCCGGCGTTTCACCGTCGTCGCGCGCCGGGGCTTCCGCGTCGATTTGCTCGCTCGCAGGCATCGCGCGGCACGCGGAAGGCTCGATGTCGTCACGCACGCCGCGGAACACCGGATGCCGCAGGTGATGTTCCGGCGTCCAGCCGATGTAGCGCACGCTCACGACCAGCGCCGGCACGACCCAGTGCGAGTCGTCCGCTTCCGCGGGCGGCGGCACCGGGCCGGCGAACGCGTCCGCCGAAAGCGCAGCGAGGCGCGGCACGAGCAGAGCGATGGTCGCCTCGTCGAGCCCGCTGCCTACGCGCCCGCGGTAGGTGAGACCGGAAGGGCCGTAGCTCCCGAGGCAGAGCGACCCGAGCCGCCCGCGGTTGCCTTTGCCCTCCGCCCAGCCCACGACCACGAACTCGTCGTCGCGCTCGCACTTGAGCTTCACCCAGTCGTCGCTGCGCTTCGGACCCGGGCGGTACGGCGAGCTCTTGCGTTTGGCGACGACCCCTTCGAGGTGCTGCTCCCGGCAGAAGGCGAAGAGCGCCGTACCGTCGCTTTCGAGGTGATCGACGTAGCGGATCAAGCCGCGCCCTTGCACGATTTCGGCGAGGAGGCGCTTGCGCTCGACGAGCGGCAAGCCGCGGAGGTCCCGATCGCCGAGCTGGAGGATGTCGAAGGCGAGGTAGCTCACGGGCACCGACGCCTGGGCGCGTTGCACTTCGAGCGGGCGTTCCGCGTGCATGCGCGGGCCTAGCTTCGCGAAGCTCGGACGACCGGCGTCGTCGTACGCGATGATTTCGCCGTCGAGCACGAGCCGCTCCGGGGCCAGAGCCGCGACGGCTCGCGCGATCTCCGGGTACGCCGCCGTCGCCGGACGGCCGTGACGGTAGCGGAGCGCGACCGCACGCTCGTGCTTGTCCGCGACGATGCGCACGCCGTCGAGCTTGAGCTCGTAGAGGCGCTCGGCCTCGTCGAGCCGCGCGCCTTCGAGGGCACAAAGCATGGGCGTGAGCTCGACGGCCGAAACGTCGCCCGCCGGAGCGCCGAGCGCCGCGGCTCGCGCGACGAGCTCCGTGGCGATCTCGGCGCGCCGTTCGAGCTCGCTCACCGTGAGGCCCGAGAGCACGCTGCGCGGCTCCTCGCTCAGGAGATCGCGCGGGCTCTTGTGGAGGTCGGGCTTCTTGATGAGCAGCCACTGCTTGCCGGCGGTCTTCTTGCCTTGGCGGCTGCCCGTTTCGACGAGCGCGAAACGCCCCCGGAGCTTGAAGCCGGAGAGCGTGAAATCTATTTTTCCGCGCGCGAGCCCCTCTTCGGCGGTGCCGTCGAGGTAGACGACGCGCCCGAGATCCCAGGCGATCATCGATCCGGCCCCGTAGTTGCCCTCGGGGATCACGTCCTCGAAGTCGAGGTATTCGAGCGGATGGTCTTCCGTAAGCACCGCGAGCCGCTTCTGCGCAGGGTCGAGCGAAGGACCCTTCGGGACCGCGAAGCTCTTCAGGGTGCCGCCGATCTGGAGCCGGAGGTCGTAATGGGTGTTGGTCGCGTCGTGGAGGTGCACGACGAAACGCCCCTGCCGCGTCGCGCGCGTGCTGTCCTTGCGTTCAGGCGCAAACGGCTCGTTCGTTCGGAGCGGATCGCGTTTTTTTCGGTATTCTTCGAGGGCGTCGTCGCTCGGACCCGAAATGTCCGGCTTTTTGCCGCTGCCGCGTGTCGGCATGGTGCTCAAGTTCCGTCAGGACGGGGCCCGGGGATTGTCGAAGTTTTCCGGGTTGTGATGAAGGATTGTTAGCATTCGCTCGCGTCACCCACTAGCCGCGGCCGCCTTCGAGCCCGATAGAGGTCGCAAAGGAATCCACCGTCATGGCATCGCGCGCCATCGCCTCCGGCACCATCAGTTTCGGTCTCGTCTCGATCCCCTCGAAGCTCTACACGGCCGCGCACAGCGAGCAGGTGAGCTTCAACATGATCCACAAGAAATGCGGGGGACGGGTCAAGCAGCAGTACATCTGCCCGACCGACAACAACGAGGTCGTCGAGCGGTCGGAGATGACCAAGGGGTACGAGCACGCCAAAGGGCAGTACGTGCTCTTCAACGAAGAAGAGCTCAAGGCGTTCGAAGCGGAGCGGTCGAACGCCATCGAAATTACCGAGTTCGTGCCGCTCGAGAGCGTGGACTTCGTTCACGTCGAAAAGAGCTACTACATCGGCCCCGACAAGGGCGGCGACAAGGCGTACAGCTTGCTCTCCGAGTCGATGAAGAAAAAGAAGGTGGTCGCCGTCGGGCGCTGGGCTGCGCGCGGCAAAGAGCAGCTCGTTCTCGTGCGCCCGTACGAAGACGGGCTCATTCTCCACCAGCTCTTCTACAAGAACGAGGTCCGCGCGTTCTCCGAGATCGAGGGCCCCGCGAAGCTCTCGTTCACCGAGAAAGAACGCGATCTAGCGCTGAAGCTCATCGACCAGCTGACGAGCGAAGCGTTCGAGGCCGAGAAGTACCACGACACCTACAGCGACAAGGTGCGCGAAGCCGTCGAGCAGAAGGTCGCCGGTCAAGAGATCACGATCGCGCCCGAGGCGCCGAAGGCTCAGATCATCGATCTCTTCGACGCGCTCAAGAAGACGCTCGCCGAAGGCCCGAAGCCGCCGCCGAGCGTGCTGAAGCCCCCGAAGAAGGCCGAAGCCAAGGCCGACGAGGACGAGGAAGAGCAGCCGAAGAAAAAGCGCGCCAAGGGCTGAGCTCGGTTCGCTCACCTACCCGACGCCGCCAGCGCGCTGAACACGGCCAGCTCATGCCCCGCGCGACGTGGAACGTCGGCGGCGCAAGCGCGCTTCGATAAACGCGCGTCGCGTTTTTTGGCCCGCGGGTCGCTGGGCGTCTACCACCGTGAGAGCGGAGGTTCTCATGCGCAATCGGCCTGCAACCCTGGTCGTCATCGAGTTCGGCGCGAGCTGGCCTCGCTTCCTCAATCCTGCGCACAGCGGCGACATCGCGGTGGTCGCGCAGCACTACGAAGGCTCGCCGAACGATCTCGTCGTGCAGGTCGCGAATCGTGTCACGCGACTCACGCAAGCCGGGTGGCACGTCGACGACGTCGTGTTGGTCGTCAACGGTCGCTCCGACGACGAGGCGAACGCAGCGCGCTCCGTGCTCGCGCGCGGACTGATGGCGCACGTGCACGCCGCCGGCGGGTGCCACCTCACGCTCAGCGTCGCCGAAGCGCTCGGCCGTCGCACGCGGCACGGACTCACCGCGCTCGCTGCGAGTCTCGAGCCCGCCGCGCGTGCTTCCGATATCGTGCTCGCCGTCCGCGTGGGCGAAGAGCCTCCGGTGTACAGCCGCCCGCTGCCGCCGCGTCCGTTCCCTGCGCCGCTGCCGGCGACGGGCTAGGCTCCGGAGCTCTAGGCCCTTCGTCGTCCTCGCACCCTCGCGACGGCCAGCGCGGCCAGCGCTGCGAGCAGTGCGAGGGACTTACCTCGCGGCTTTTCGCCGTCGAGTCGGCAGCTGCAGCCACCGTCGTCCGGCGGCGGGACATCGGCGCCGCCCGTCGAGTTGGTTCCGCCGGTCTGGGGCTGACCGCCCGTGCCGGGCGAAGCGCCCCCGGCCCCGCCGGTCGTCGTGGCTCCGCCGGTTGCCGTGGTTCCACCGGTCGCCGTGGTTCCACCGGTCGCCGTAGTTCCACCGGTCGCCGGACTGCCGCCTGTTACGCCCGACCCAGCCGTACCGGATGCGCCGCCCGGCACATCCATGCCGCCCGCACCGGCGCCCGGCGCGCCACCCGCACCGCCGACCGTGCCGCCGCTTCCGGCGGTCGTGCCGGTACCACCGGCTCCGCCCATGGGCATTCCGCGCCCGCCCGTGCCGCCAACCATGCCTCCGGCTCCGGCCTTGCCTCCCATCCCGCCGCCCGACATTCCCCCCATTCCGCCCATGCCACCGGTGCCGCCCGAGGTCTGGAAGATGCGCTGTGCGTAGTTGTAGAGACTGCGGTTCCACACGAGCGCAGTGTGACCTTGCCCCTGCTCGATTTGGTAGAGGTGGTCAACGTCGTTGTCGGTGAGGAAATCGACGTAGTTCTCGCTGTTGTTGATGAGGGAGTCGGTGCTGCCGCACGTGATGAAGATGAGCTTCACGTTCTGCTTGACCGTGTTCACGTTGGTGATGGTCTGCGACGGCTGCCGGGTGTTCGGTGCGGCCGAAAACGGGCCGATGTAGTGGAACAACTGCGTGTTCGGAAACCCGATGTTGAAGGTCTGCCCGCCGCCCATCGACAGGCCGCCGATGGCGCGGGAATCGGCATCCGTGAGCACGGAGTAGCGCGCCTCGATCCAAGGAATGAGATCGTTGATCAACACGTCCGTGTGAGCTTCGAAGCCGGCGTTGTTCGCCATGGCGCTGCCGTCGGGATTTCTCGTGTTGCCGTCGGGCATCACGACGATCATCGGCTTCGCGAGCTGCCGCGAGTAGAGGAAGTCCATCACGTTGTCGGCTTCGCCTTCCGAACCGCTGGTCCAGGCGCGCTCGTTGCCGCCGATGCCGTGGTGTACGTAGAGAACC
>DASUTR010000120.1:0-4454 GCA_036374535.1 Polyangiaceae bacterium | reverse complement strand
GTCGCCGCGGCGCTCGCGGCCGTGGGAGCAAGCGCGGCACGCGGCACGTGGTCGCAGCTCTTCGCCGGCGAGCCAGCACCCAGAGTCCAGCCACCCGTGGCCGCTGCCGCTCCGCGCACGCCCGGACACACGGCGGCCCGGCCCGCTCCCACCCCTGGACCCGTCGCAGTCGCCGTCGTCGTTGCCGAAAAATCCGAACCGCGCGCGCGACCGGCGAGCGACTCGGCGGCAACGCTTCTCAAGCAGGCGAGCGACGCGCGGCGGGCCGGCGATTCGGAACGAGCCATCGCGCTCTATCGCCGGCTCGAGCACGAGTTCCCCGCTTCGGCCGAGGCCGGTCTCGCCGCACTGCCGCTCGGCGGGCTCCTGCTCGATCGCGGGCAGGCGCGCGCCGCTCTCGCCGAGTTCGATCGACACGCGCGTTCGGGAAGCGGGGGCCGTCTCCTGCCCGAAGCGCTCTACGGGCGCGGTCGCGCGCTCGCAGCGCTCGGCAACCGTTCCGAAGAACGCCGCACCTGGACGCGCCTGCTCGCCGAGTTCCCGGAGAGCCCGTACGCGCGCCACGCCAAGCGCCGGCTCACCGAGCTCGACGCAACCGACTGACGGCGAACGGCCCGCCTGCACCCCACGCGCGCGCGGTGATAAGTCCATTCGACGTGCTCGTCCGATTGGGTTTCGCCTGTGCCCTCGGCGTTTCGGCGCTCGCGATTGCCCCCTCCGCGCTCGCGCAGACCGAGCCCGTGGCGGGCGACGGTGCGACGCTCCGCGTCGTCGACATCGTCGTCGTGGGCTCCGAAGCCGATTTCGCCGCCATTCGCGGCACCGTCGGCGAAAATGCCTTCGACGGCGCGAACGTGCGCTGGTCGCGAGCGGCGCGGCTCGAGCGCGGTGACGTGTTCGACGCGCGGCCGCCGGCGAGCGACGCGAGCGTGCGGGTGTGGATCGATCTCGGCGACGCGAACGAGGCGTCGTTCTACTTCGCCGATCGCGAGGGCGAGCACTTTCTCGTGCGTACCATGGCGCTCCCGGGCGCCCTCACGCCGCTCGAGCTCGAATCGCTCGCCCAAATCCTGGAGCTCTCCGTGCGCGCGCTCCTCGAAGACGCCCGCGTCGGCATGTCGCGGGCCGAAGTCGATGCGCTCCTGGCGCGCGAAGCCCCCAAACCCGAAGCTCCTCCCGCGCGGCGCGACATTCCCGACGAACCCGAGCCCGAACACGACGCGGCGCACTCGTCCCTCTTCGCCGAGGTGTTCTACGCGACGCGGCTCTTTTCGAGCGAGGTTCCCCTCGTGCACGGCCCGGGCCTCACGCTCGCGTGGCTCACGGAAAGCCCCGAGCGGCGCACCCTCGTCTGGGTCGCCGCGCAGTACGATTTGCCCCGAGAGCTCGTGACACCCGAAGTGAGCGTCGAGTGGACGACGCTGCGCGTGCAAGGCGGCGTCGGGCTCGCCGTGCCGATCGCGCCGTCCGGCTGGTTCGCCGGCGGCCGCCTCGGCGGAGGCGCAGAGTTCACGAGCTTTTCGCCGCGCGCCGGCAGCGCCAGTCCGAACGTCGAGCTCGAACCCTCCGGCGTTTCGACGGTGCCGGTCGTGAGCCTGTCGCTCGAAGCCGGCATTCCGCTCGGAGCGCGAGCCGGTGCTTCGGCGCGTGTGTTCGGAAGCTTCTACCCCGTGCGCGTTCACTTCGACGTCGCCGATGCATCGGGCGCGAAAGAGGTGCTCGTTCCACACTGGGTGCAACCGGGTATCGAGCTCGGTTTACATCTGCGCTGAAGCGCTGTTGCTCGCTGGCGACAGCGGGCTGCCAACGACGTCGTGCCGTACGCAACGTCGTTGGCGGTCCCTCGGGCCGAATACGGCAAATTCGTGCAGTTTCCCTGCGGCACGACGCTTGCGTAGGAACCTTGCAGTCAAGACGCAACGCGCGTGGGCGCGCGCTGCGTGGGGCGGCGCACTCGCGCCGCATGAGGAGTCGTCCATGTCGCATTCGAATCGAACCATCTTTCGCAGCGTTCTCGCCGTCACCGGCGCCAGTGCGCTCGCCACCGCCTGTCTCGACCGGCCCGTCGCGCCGGCGGAGCCGCGCACCTCGAACCTCTTCGTGGCGGCCGTCACGCAGAACTTCGTCGACAAGATCGACCTGCTCTTCATGATCGACAACTCCGTATCCATGAAGGACAAGCAGGAAATTCTCGAGAAAGCCGTGCCGGTCCTCGTCGAGCGCCTCGTCAGTCCGCGCTGTCTCGACGATCAGGGGACCTCGGTAGGCATGGCCGACTCGAGCGGCAAATGCACGACCGGTACCGCGGAGTTCAAGCCGGTCGAAGACATCCACATCGCCGTCATCACCTCGAGCCTCGGCAGCCACGGCGGAACGGAGTGCCTGCCGGGCGCCGACGACGCGCAGCGCGGCCGCACTCCCGACGACCGCGCCGAGCTCTTGCCGCTCATGCGTCCGAGCGCCGGGCTTGCGTCGTGGAACGGCGCGGGATTTCTCGCGTGGGATCCCGGCCAGGACAAGAACGTGCCGCCCGGTGAGCGAAACCTCGGCGCGCTCGTCGACAACGTGCGCGCGCAGCTCCAGGCGAGCGGCGAAATCGGGTGCGGCTACGAGTCTTCCCTCGAGGCTTGGTACCGCTTCCTCGTCGATCCGGAACCGCCGACCTCGGTGAAGGTCGTCGACAAGAACGGCTTCCGGCTGACGGAGAAGGGACCGGTCAACGGCGCGCTGCTCGAGCAACGCGCGAAGTTCCTGCGCGACGATTCGCTGCTCGCGATCGTCATGCTCAGCGACGAGAACGACTGTTCGATCGACGACACCGACGGAAAGCAGGGCTTCCTCGTGACGACGACGAACAGCCGCCTGCCTCGCGCGTCGGCGCAATGCGCCTCGGATCCCAACGACCGCTGCTGCCACACGTGCGCCATGCCCGCTCCCGACGGCTGCACGCCGAACGAGCAGGACGCCGAGTGCTCGAAGAAGGCGGCCAGCGAAACCTACGCGTCGCTGGGCATGAACGAGGACAAGTCGAACCTCCGCTGCTTCGACCACAAGGGCCGCTTCGGCATGGATCTCCTCTACCCGACAGAGCGCTACGTCGATGCGCTCACGAAACCGGTCGTCGAAAACCGCGCTGGGCAGCTCGTTCCGAATCCGATCTTCGTCGGCGCAGACGGCAAACAGCGCCCGAAGAGCCAAGTCGTGCTCGCCGGCATCGTCGGCGTGCCCTGGCAAGACATCGCGACCGATGCGAGCCGCGAGGGAGCAGGTCTCGAGTACCTGACGGCCAGCGAGTTGAAGGCCACGGGCCGCTGGGACCTCATCCTAGGCGACCGAACCAAGAACCAGCCGCCCTCCGACCCCCACATGCGGGAGTCGGTCGCGCCTCGCTCCGGAACCCACCCCCTCTTCGGCACGCCCATCGCGCCCGCCACCTCGCAGAATCGCCGGGAAAACCCGATCAACGGTCATGAACAGAACGTACCGGGCTCCGACGACCTCCAGTTCGCCTGCACGTTCGAGCTGCCCGAGCCCCACCCGTGCACGACGGACAACTCGCTACCCTGCGACTGCAACGCCGACGAGCAGGTCAAGAACAGCTCGCTCTGCGAATACCCGAACGGCCCGAACACCCACGGCGTCCAGCGCGCGGCGAAGGCCTACCCGGGACTCCGTCACCTCGAAGTCTTGAAGGGCGTCGGCGACAACGCGATCGTCGCGAGCATCTGCCCGAAGAACGTACAGCCCGCGCCCGGACTCATGCCCGCGAACGATCCGAGCTACGGCTACAATCCCGCGGTCGCCTCGATCCTCGACATCTTCCGCGATCGGCTCGGAGGACAGTGCCTGCCGCGTGCGCTCGACATCGACACGAACGAAGCGTCGCCGTCGTTCGGCAAAGTGTCGTGCAGCGTCATCGAAGCCACCCGCATCGAAGGCGAGTGCACCTGCGACCCCGCCAAAGGACGCTCGCCCGTCACCTCGAAGGACCTCCGCGACGGCGCCAAAGACGGCCTCCGCGAACACGCCGACTGCGGCGGCGACACCGGAGTCCCCTGCGACGCCTACTGCCTCTGCGAAGTCGAACAGCTCACCGGCGACAAACTCGACGCCTGCCTCGCCGGCTCCACGGACCCGAACCTCTACGGTTACTGCTACGTCGACGCCGACCTCGGCATCGGCAACCCGGCCCTCGTCGAAGGCTGCGAACCGAACAAGAAGCGCAAGCTCCACTGGGTCGGCGACGGCCTCCCCGCCAACGGCTCGACCATGCTCATGGCCTGCCTCGGCGCGCCCCTCTGAACGTCACTCGCTGCGGAACACGGCGGCCCGGGCGAAAGCTCGGGCCGTTCGTGCCTTCACCTTCATCGCCGAGACTTGCGGCCGCAGGTTTCAGGGTCGTTCCAAGCTAGGAAAACCGCTTGCTGATCGCGTCCATCACCTTGCCGAAGTCG
>DASUTR010000119.1:0-3350 GCA_036374535.1 Polyangiaceae bacterium | reverse complement strand
ACTGCATGAAGTCACCGTCGAGCAGCCACACGACGGGCTTGTTCGGATTCGCTGCGAACGTCTTCGCGGCGTAGCTCGCGTAAAAATCGACGATCTGCTGGCGATGATCGCGGATCCACTGCGCGCCGTTGGTGCAGAGATCGAGGTTCGAGTCGGTGTTGCAGTCGCCGAAGCCCTCGGCGGTCGCGGCGTAAGCGATGTAATACGCATAGAAGACCGGGATCGCCTCGCTCTGGGCGAGATTGCGGATCAGGCCGCAGCCGTCGCAATCGTCGGGACGCTCGTTGGGCGGAAACGGCTCGTAACCGATCCACGCGGTGATGAAGTGCAGGTACGAAGCGCGATCGTTGGTGTTCCCGTTCGCGCCCCAGGCAAACTCGCAGCCGAACGGGTTCGTGTTGACGCTCAGCGTCTCACCGCCGCACGCCGTCACCGAGCCGCCGCTGCCGCCCGTCGGGCTGCCGCCTGTGGGACCGGTTCCGCCCTTCGCGCTCCCGCCCGTTCCCGAACCCCCCGACCCCGACTTGCCTCCCGTCGACGTGCCGCCCGACTCGCCGTCACTGCGGGATGCCGAGTCACCGCCACACGCAGAGATCACTGCCGCAGCGGCTAGGAAAACGAATGAGCAGAAGCGATACAATCTCATCTCGAGCAGTCTCCTAAGGCATCAAGAGCTCGAAGAATGTACGGAAATATGCGACGCCTGCAACGACGGACGGCGGTCTCGGGCGGGCGAACTTTGCAGGAATGCCGTTTTCCGATCGCCGAGGTGGGATTTTCGCCTAGGAATCGCTTTGACGGGTTACCAGGCTCAAAGGAGTTTTTTCGCCGATGAAGACTGCCAGTCTCCTTGGAATTTTCTCCCTTGGGCTCTGTCTTCCCATCTTCGCCGCATGCGGCGAAGGCACGGAAATGGGCAACACGGGGGGCGCACCCGCGACCGGCGGCGTCGGCGCGGCTGCGACCGGCGGCGTCGGCGTCGGCGGGACGGCTCCGGGCGGCAGCGCTTCGGGTGGTGCAAGCGCCGGTGTCGGCAATGCCGCCGGCGTCGGACCGGCGGGAGGCGTTGGAGGAGCCGCGACCGGGGGCGCGCTATCCGGTGGTACGGGCGGAAGTGGCGCGGTGGGTGGCGTCGCAACCGGGGGGACCGGCGGCTCGACGTCGGGCGCCGCCGGATCCGGCGCCTCCGGTTCGGCCGGTTCGGGAGCCGGTGGCTCGGCGGGCTCGGGAACGGGCGGCTCGGCCGGCTCGGGAACGGGCGGCTCGGGCGGCATGGTTTCATGCACGATCACGGCGACGCACTCGCGCTCTTCGGCCATCGCGACGGTCGAGATCGTGACGTTCACGACGACGCTCACGGGTCTCACGAGCGCGCGTATCGACTTCGGGCCAGCTGGCGCCGCGCCCACCATGAGCGCGCCCGTGGACCTCATGGCGCCGAACTACCGAACGGTCCTGCTCGGCATGAAGGGCGGAAGGGAATACGCGTTCCGTGTGGTCGCGACGTCGGCGGCGGGTTCCTGCATGAGTCAAGAGTACACGCTGACGACGGGCGCGGTCCCGTCGAACGTTCCGCGCATCACGCGCACGGTAATGAACGCGACCGCGCAAGATCGCGGCTTCATCATCACGAGCGGCGGCGTCAGCGGCAGTCAACCGGCTTACATCTTCGACGCCGACGGCGATGTCGTGTGGTGGGCGTCGGCTCCGAACAGCACGAGCCGCGCGCGCATGAGCTACGACGGCAAAGACATGTACATGATGGCGCTGAACGTCCAGAACAACGGCGGCGAGATGCGCAAGGTATCGATGGACGGAATGACCGCCATGAACAACCTGAGCGGTCTTTCGACCGGACACCACGATTTCACGGTGCTGCCCGACAACGGCATCGCCGTCATCGTCTGGCAGGGCGGCTGTACGGCGATCGTCGAGCGCTCGGCGAGCGGACAGCTCACGACGGTGGTCGCGAACGTCGGCACGATCTATCAAACGGTCGCGGACTGCCACACGAACGCCATCAACTATTACGCGTCGGACCAGACGTACACGCTGAGCGATCGCAACGTGAACGCGTTCGTGAAAATTCGTCGCAACGGGCAGCTCGTCTGGCAGTTCGGCGGCAGCAATCCGCGCGGTCAGGCGTTCACGGGTTCGATGAGCTGGCAGGTGAACCACGGACACCACCTGCTTTCGGACGGGACGTTCCTGTTCTTGAACAACGGGCCGCAGACCGGCGGCAACGCAGCGGCGCTCGTCTACAACCTGAACACCACGAACTGGACGGTGACGAAGGCGAGCTGGGAGTACCGGCCCGGCGTGAGCAGCCCCGTCTTGAGCGACGTTCAGCGTCTTCCGAACGGCAACACGCTCGTCACGTTCTCGACGGCGGGGCAGATACACGAAGTATCGCCGTCGGGCCAGCTCGTGGTGCGATTCCAGAGCAGCTCGAACTCGTTCGGCTACGCCGAATTTCGGAAGACGCTCTACGGACCGCCGCTGCGCTGACGAGCTCGCGCTCGCGGCGTCACTTGCGATCGAGCGGCGCCGGGCAGCTCGAGCGAAGCTTGCACGAGCCGCACTCGCGCCCCGACCAGATGCGATCGAAGCGCGCCTGAGCCGTGTCGAGCAGCACGTCGTCGTCGGTGACGACGCCGAGCTCGAAGTTTCGTCGCCCCTCGTTCTTCGCGCCGAGCCCGGCACCGGTGAAGTTCGCGCTGCCGAGGTAGAGGTACGAGCCGTCGACGGCGATGAGCTTCAAGTGAACGCGGGGACAATGCCGGAGCTCGAACTTCGCGCTCTTCAAGCCTCGCCGCCGCGCGAGCGTCGAGCTCGTCGCCGACCGCCGCCACTCCGACGACGTCGTACTAAAGGCGATCGGGGGAGCGCGCGTGTCCGTGTGGATCGCGACGGCGAACCTCAAAGACGTGCACATCGAGGCGCCCATCGGAACCCGCGCCCGCGCGCGGGGCGAATACATGTCGATGACCGAG
Source organism: Polyangiaceae bacterium (assembly GCA_036374535.1). Lineage (GTDB taxonomy): Bacteria > Myxococcota_A > Polyangia > Polyangiales > Polyangiaceae > PMG-095. The sequence goes on along the minus strand of DASUTR010000119.1, from coordinate 357 downwards.
CGCTTCGAAGAGCTCGTCGGGCGCGGCGTCGAAGTGCGCATCCTGCACGGCGCAGCGCCGTCGCGCCCGTTTCGGGCGTCGCTCGCGCGGCGGCGAGGCTTGAAGAGCGCGAAGTTCGAGCTCCGGCATTGTCCCCGCGTTCATTTGAAGCTCATCGCCGTCGACGGCTCGTACCTCTACCTCGGCAGCGCGAACTTCACGGGCGCCGGGCTCGGCGCGAAGAACGAGGGGCGACGAAATTTCGAGCTCGGCGTCGTCACCGACGACGACGTGCTGCTCGACACGGCTCAGGCGCGCTTCGATCGCATCTGGTCGGGGCGCGAGTGCGGCTCGTGCAAGCTTCGCTCGAGCTGCCCG
>DASUTR010000118.1:0-2781 GCA_036374535.1 Polyangiaceae bacterium | reverse complement strand
CGGCAAGACCGGCACGGCGCAGGTGAGCCACGTGACGCCGCGCGGCGTCGATCCCGGCAAGGTATGGTACTTCAACCGCGCGCACGCTTGGTTTGCGGGGTACGCGCCGATACGCGCTCCCGAAATCGCCATCGTCGTCATCGTCGAGCACGGCGGGGGCGGCGGTGAGCACGCGGCGCCCGTAGCGGTGAAGGTCGTGCGCGAGTGGCAGAAGCTCAAGGAGAAGCGGCTCGGCACGAAAGAGCCGGAGCCGAAGGGGGCGGCACGCGCCAAGCCATGAGGAAGGCCCGGCTCGGCTTCGGCGGCGCCTCCGGCGTCGATACGCCCTTGCTCATCGCCGTCATGGCGATCGTGACGCTCGGGCTCGTCAACCTCTACAGCGCGACGAGCGTCTTCGCCGACGACAATCAGCGCTTGCGGCTCGCCGACATTTACACGTCGCAGATCTACTGGATCGTCGTGGGCACCATGCTCGCGATCCTCGTCGCGTCGATCGACTACAGGAGCTTCGAGCGTCTCGCGATGCTCGCGTATCTCGGCGGTCTCGTGGCGCTCGGCCTCGTCTTCGTGCTCGCGAGCAACATTCGCGGCGCTTCGCGCTGGATCGCCATCGGCAGCTTCAATTTCCAGCCGAGCGAGTTCATGAAGATCGTGCTCATTCTCGCGATCGCGCGCTGGCTCCACAACGATCCGAAGACCGAGTCCCGCACGTTGTTCGACCTCTTGCCGCCCATCGCGCTCACGCTCGTCCCGGTGGCCGCGGTCATGGCCCAGCCCGATCTCGGCACGTCGCTCATCTACGTCCTCACGTCGGCGTCCATGCTCGCCATGAGCCGTATCCGCTGGAGCGCGCTCGCGACGCTCGTCGGTCTCGCCGCCATCATCATTCCGACGGCGTGGAACTACCTCCTGCGCCCCTACCAGAAGGACCGCATCACGAGCTTTCTGAACCCCGAAGACGACAAGACGGGCTCCGGCTGGCACGCCCTCCAGTCGCTCACCGCCATCGGGAACGGGCAGTTTTTGGGGGAGGGGTTCATGCAGGGGACGCAGAACCAGTTTCAGTTCTTGCCCGACCAGTACTCGGACTTTCCCTTCTCCGTATTTTGCGAGGACTGGGGCTTCGTCGGCGCGGTCGTCCTGCTCGGCCTGTACGCATTCGCCTGCATCTGGTCGATCCACGTGGCCTCCCTCGCCAAGGACCGCTTCGGTGCCGCGCTCGCGATCGGCGTCGGGGCACTCATCTTCTGGCACGTCGTTTTCAACGTCGGCATGGCCATCGGGCTCCTGCCCGTGGTCGGGGTTACGTTGCCGCTCTTTTCGTATGGCGGTTCCAACGTCGTCACGATGATGATCGGGCTAGGGTTGCTGATGAACGTGTCGATGCGGGAGTGAAGCGGCGGTTCCAGCTCGGATGCGCGTATTCTTCCGGAGTTGCAATGCGCCGGAGTGATCGGAACTGCAGGGGGCAGCATTAGGGAAGCGATTAGCCCATGCTGAAATTCCCCGCTTTGGCCCTTCTCACCGTCGGATCCATCGCCGCCTGCAGCGGCACCAGCGAAGGCGGAGACGACGGCGACGGCGGTGCGAGCAGCGGTGGCACGGCTGGGAGCGCCCAGGGCGGCGCAGCGCCGACGGGCGGCTCGGCTCCAACGAGCGGCTCGGCCCCGACCGGCGGCTCGGCTCCGACGGGCGGCTCGGCTCCAACGGGCGGTTCAGCCCCGACCGGCGGCACGGCCCCGACGGGCGGCTCGGCTCCGACGGGCGGTTCAGCCCCGACGGGCGGCACGGCGGGCTCCGGTCCGACGGGCGGCAGCGCTGGAGCATCGATGGGTGGGCAGGGTGGGAGCAGCGCCGGCACGAGCGGCACGGCCGGCAAGGCGGGCGGCGGCGGTAGCGCCGGAGCGCCCGTGAATTGCCCCGCGCCCGTGACGACGCTCGTCGGCTGGGCGACCCAGGGGGGTGGGACGACAGGGGGCGGCAACGCCTCGCCGACCACGATCACGAGCGGCTCGGCGAGTCAGCTCACTGACGGCACCGCGCGCGTGCTCGAGTTTTCGGGGACTCTCTCGGGCACCGTCGAGATCGGCTCGAACAAGACCCTCCGCGGCATGGGCGCGAACGCGACCATCAACGGCAAGGTGCTCATCGACGGAGCGTCGAACGTCGTTCTCCAGAACTTCCGCATCAACGCCGCGAGCAGCAGCGACGACGGCATGTCGATTCAGAATTCACATCACATCTGGATCGATCATCTCGAAATCTACGACGCCGAAGACGGCAACATGGATATCACCGAAGGGTCCGACTACATCACCGTCTCGTGGACCAAGTTCCGCTACTCCAGTGCGGGGGATCACAACTTCTCGAACTTGATCGCTTCCGACGACGAGGACACGGGAAGCTACCGCATCACGTTCCACCACAATTGGTGGGCGAACAACGTGATGGAGCGCATGCCGCGCGTGCGTTTCGGTCAGGTGCACGTCTTCAACAACCTCTACGGGATCGGAACGGGCGCCGCGACGAACGATCACTGCATTCGCGCGGCGTATCGCGCCAACGTGCGAGCGGAGAGCAACTACTTCGACATCGTGCGCACGCCGCACGAGATCGACGAGGATTCGAGCGGGCAGGCGGTCATGACGGCAACCACCTGCGCCAACAACACGTCGGTCGGGAGCCCTGCGGGCTGCAACATCGAGTACCTTTCGCTCAACGCCGACGGCAATCCGGCGAGTCGCGGCACGGCGTTCACGCCGCCGTACACGGTCCAGATGA
>DASUTR010000117.1:0-7962 GCA_036374535.1 Polyangiaceae bacterium | reverse complement strand
CCCAGTCGCTGACGATCTCGACTCCCACGTGCGGCGCGCCGAGCTCCCACGTCTTCCAGCTCGGCAGGATAACGTGGGGTTGCCCGAGCCGAATGGCGACGTCGGGCGCGAGGCACCGCTTCGGGTTCGTCGGATCGAAGTACAGAAAGTGGTCTACCGTAACGAGCGCGCCGTCGCCGAGCTCTCGCTTCACGCTTTGCCACAACAAGGCGAGAAGCTCGTAGTGGAGCGTCCCCTCAGGCACCTGTTCTTCTTCGGGAAAATACAGAGGTGCCGGCGGGCGCACGTAGCGCCGAGCAGCCCGGAGCGGCGCGGCCGAGGACGGGAGCGTCACGACCATGGAATCGTACCACGCCCGTGTCGTCGGGCCGACCGCGAGCTCGGTTGCGTCGAGCGCGAGATTCTCGTCAGAGCGCGACGCCGAGCTCGAAGGTGGCGACGTACCCGTCCCCTTCGGGCTCCGTCGCGAGCACGAGCTCGCTCCCGCCCGCGAGAAAAATCGAATCCATCGGATTCAACGTGCTGCGCGCGCCACGCGACGCGTACGGCTCGCGCAGCATGACCTCGTCCGTCACCGCGTCGTCGAAATAGAGCTGCGACGTGTAATCCGTCGCCGGCGTCACCGTGCGGATCTTGAAATGAAGGTGCACCGTCCGCCCCGTGTACCAGCCGGGATAAATCGTGACGAACTCCGCGACCCCGTCCGCGTTCGTCGTCTGCACCCCGCGCAAAAAGAGCTGCCCCCGCGTATCGAACTGTCCCGCCGTATCGAGCACGTCCCCGTAAACCCCGAGCGCATCGCACTGCCACAAATCCACGAGCGCCCCCTCGAGCGGCGTGCACGCCCCGTCGAACAGTTGGGACACCCGAAAAATCACACGCAGCGGCACGCCCTCCTTCACGTCGCCCGTCGTCGGATCGGACCGAATGTCCGACCGCATCAAGAGCTCATCCACGAAGTACGGCCCTTCCGTCTGCGCCGGCCGCACCACGCACGGCCCGTCACCCGCGCCGCCGTCGCCCCCCGTCCCCGAAGTTCCCGAAGTCCCCGCGCTACCGCCCGCCCCGCCCGAGCCTCCGGACGCGTCGTCGCCTTCGCCACTCTCCGCGTTCCCACTGCACCCGACGAGCGCGCTCGTCCCGGCGACGTGAATGAGCTTGAGAGCTTCGCGACGACTCGGACGAATGAGACGCATCGTGGTTTCCTCCTGACCCACGAGCAAGCATAGCGGGGTTCGGTTACACTGTCAGCAACCGCAAAGCCTGGGCCGAGCCGACGAGAGGGACTCAGCGGCGAAAGATACCGGGAAGGTTCGGGTCAACGCATGAAACCCAAGGAAGCGGTCGCACTCATTGAATCATCGTACCGACTCGATCTTTCGACGGAAGATTGGCTCGAGCAAATCGCAGCCAATGCGAGCTCCGCACTTGGGTGCAGCCAAGGTGCGATGGCATTTCGATACGACGTGAGCTCGGGAGATTGGGTTCAGCCCGAGCCGCCGGTGCTTCACCACGTGTCGCAGGAATTCGCTAGCGAATTTTTCAATCAGCCGGGGCTGCCAAGAGAAGCGACCGTCGCCCTCGTTCGAGCCTTCATGTCGATCCGATTTCACAGCTCGCGCGCCATCTTCGAAGGCATAGGCATCGGTGCTCACATGGGCGCGCTTTTCGATCGTCACGGCATCGACGATCTCATCGGCATCAACGGCCTTGACGCCTCCGGACGAGGCTGCATTGTCACGGTCGTCGCCCGAAAGCGGGCCTATTCGCCGAGAACCCTACACCTGTGGCACCGGCTAGCAGCCCACATTTCCGCTGGGAATCGCCTCCGAACTAGCCTTGCGGAGCTCGGCAACACGGCCACGGATCCGACAGGTATTTCAGAGGCGATACTCACGCCCACCGGCAAGGTCGAGCATGCAACGGGCCCAGCAGAACCGCGCAGCGCGCGCGAAGCATTGCGCGATGCTTTGGTTCGCATCGAAAAGGCTCGAGCCGAACGTGACGACGCGAACCGGTCAGTGGACTTGTGGCGAGCCCTCGTCGCCGGCCGCTGGTCGCTCGTCGAGCACTTCGAACGAGATGGTCGACGCTACTTCCTTGCGCAGAAGAACGACCCAGAGCTCACGCAGGATCGACGCCTCACACGTCTGGAGCGCCAAGTCCTCGCTCACGCGGAGCTTGGCCATTCGAACAAACTTATCGCCTATGAGTTGGGTCTCTCCGTCTCCACGGTTTCGAGCCACCTGGGCCGCGCGCACAAAAAAATCGGGACCGGGATCTGAAACGCTCCCGCAGCGATCAGGCGGGCGAGGCTCGAAAATTACCTCCGGCACTGCAGGTCCGACAGGGCGGTCGCATCCGGCCATGGCTGGACGGATCCGGCCAGACCCAGCGCTCGAGTCGGCTGGTTTTGTCGCGATTTTCCTCCGAACGTTGTCGCGCACGGGGCTTGCATAGTCGGGGGGGTCGAACTGCGGCCATCGAGCGCCGCGGAAGGAAGCCACCATGAGCGCCATCGCCCTGAACCACGCCCCTGTCGATCCGCACGAGCAGCTCCGCCGTCTGTACCGGTCGCTGCTCGAGCAGCAGGATCGTTTCGACGAGTTCAAGCAGCTCCTCGCGCTCTACCCGACAACGTCGGAAGAAGACGCCGAAAGTGACGAAGCAAGAACCGTCCGTGCACGGCTGAATGCTCGGATCAGTGAATGGCTGAACGGAAACTTCGACGGTCTGAGCGCTGCGCAGGTGATGCTATGGAAGAGCATCGTGGTCGAGGAGCGGATCAACGTCGCCCTATCGCCTTGGCGAGAATCGAACGGTTACTAGGTTCCGTTTGGCGTTCGACGCGTTGAGGGGGGGGAGAACGCCGGGTCAACGAGCGGCAATGAACCACATCGACGCGCTATACGGCGGATTCGTCAATACGCTGCCCGAGGACCTGCGTGAGCTCGCCGTCGATCTACCGTTCGTGCTGGGCCTCGCTCCAGCGAAGGGAATTCCCTGGAGCGAGGTCTTCACCCACCCGGTGACGCTCGGCGCGCCAGCTCTGATAGCCGAAGCCTTTCCGCGCATCGGACCCGATATCGTTCGCAATGCCCAGCTCGGGCATGCCCTCTCGGTGATCGAAGCCTTCGGCACCGATCGCGCGCTAGATGGCCAGATCCAGCCTTCGCCCCAACTCTTTGCACTGCTCGAGCATTTTCGCACCGCTCGCTGCGAAGTGCTGGAGCAGGTTTGGCCTGGATGCGCTCGGGAGGCACGAGAGGCCGATCGCACCATGCGCATCGCCATCCACGAGGAACATACGCTGCTAAGCCAGATTGGCCCGGCAACGTTCGACGAGTATCGTAGGATATCGCTCGGTAAGCAGTCCGTCGGCTTCACCGCATCGGTTGCCTTGGCTCGTGCCGCAGGTGCCACGGCCTCGCAGGTTGAAGAAGTTCGTCGCGCACTTTCCGGTGTTTGGCTCGGGCTGCAGTTCGAGGACGACGCTGCGGATTGGGAAGACGATTGGAGACGCGGGCATGGCGCATGGGCGGTTTCGTTGGCGCGGCGTCGGTTGGAAGCAGTACGTGAGCAGCGCAGCGAAGAACGTCCGACGGAACCAGACTTGATCCGCCGTCGCGTCTTCAATATGCGCGTGCTCTACTCCATGCTGGTGCAGGCGCGACATCACTATCGCAAGGCGGCTCGGTATTCCCGCGTCCTTGGTGCCGGCGCGCTGGCAACGTGGGCGAACAAGCGAACGGCTCGGCTCGACGAGATACTTCCTAACGAAGATCGGCATGCAGGCTACGTCGTTCGAGCTCGAAAACTCGCGGCTTGGGCCGCGGAGGTTCTGTCTTGACCACTTCGGCGGGCTGGGACTTCGACTATGCCCCCCTCTGCGCAGGTGCATCCGACGATTCTTCGCCCGTCAACGATATCGTCCTGTCGACGGAGGATGACGTTGACCCTGCTTCGATAGCTGAAGTCCTGTCGGCAGAACTCGGCAACATCGACATAACCCCGCTGTTCGCCTCGCATCCGGTATTCTGGACCCGCATTCGGGCTTCGAATCCCATTGATCGAAGGCAGCTTGCGAGCGTGCTGCAGTCGCGTGGCATCGGTGTGCGGTACGTCGTTTCTTCCCGTCATGGTAGCCAGCAGCCCGCGCCGCGCCTTTCCGTCGAAACGGCTAAACCACGCCGAGCCAGTGATTGGAAGATCCGCTCATCGACCCAAGGCCCGGAGCCGACCGTGCCATGGCGCTGGTTTCTCCGAGCGGCCGGCGTGAACATCGAACGTTCGGCGTGCGGTACTGGGGCGGGCACGCGCTTGGCCGTCATTGACAACGACGGACGCGATCTCGACAAAGTGGACCTCGACGCCGAAATACTGGTGGGAGTCGACGCCGTTCCTCGCGCAGGGGCGCACGCTGCACTGATGGTCGGCTGGGCCGTCGGAGCACGTACCGACGGTGTGGCCTTCCGCGGGGTTGCACCCGACGCCTCGCCACGTCTGTATTGCATCCCGAAGAGCGTTGACGACATTTTCTCCCTTCCACTCGCAATCGTCCGTGCCGTCGAGGACGGCGCGGACGTGATCGTGTGTGCGACCTACGTGGAAGGCCAAACAAGTGCACTCCTGGATGACGCGCTCGAGTTCGCAGCCTATCTCGGTAGATCTGGACGCGGAACCCCCGTCGTCATGCCCACGGGCCGCGAGATGTCGAGCCCCGCGGACTCCAGGCACTCGAGCCTAAGTCTCGGAATGGGTGAGCCGGCCAGCGACCCGCGCGTGTTCTGTATTGGTCCGGGTGCACGGAACCGAGGCTGGTTTCTGTGGCGCGATCGTCACGGCAAGATGCGACCATTCGCCAATCGTGGGCCCGCACTGCGATGGCTGGCACCGGGGGATGATCTGGCGTACCCGTTCACGACGGACGACAGACCGTGTCACGCTGAATCAAGCGGCGCGTCAGCCGTCGCTTCGGGCGTTCTACTGCTGCTACTCGGCCAGAATCCCGCATTGACCGTCCGAGATATCGACGAGATCTTGCTAGAAACCGCTGCGACCGTCGAGACTGCGGCGGTCCCGACAAGCGAACTCGCAGATCCCGCGGACGTCTTGCCGGAAGGGTGCGATTCGGACGGCCACAACGCAAAGCATGGCTATGGTCGACTCGATGCTAGTGCGGCGTGTCTCGCGGCCGCCGACGTCGTGACCGCTGCTTTCGTTAGGGTCGGAGAGGTTAGGGCGGCTCGGAAATACGCTCTGCATACGCCGGCCCGCCCGTACTCGACCGAGCTCGCCCGTTGGGCAGCGCGGGTTTTCTTACACGATCCCGTCCTTCGCCACGAAGCGTGTGCCCTCGTGCGCGCGACCCGACTCTACTGCCGTCGGCCGCAGCGCGCCGTAAGCCAGAATGTCGGCCATCTGCTGCGACACCTCACGTTGGTAGTACGACTGCTACTTCGTTCCAGGCCTCCGGCCGATCTAGCGCAAGAACTCACCGCGCTCGATGCGCGACTTCAAGCCTACTTTCTGCATGATACGAAGGCGCGAACCGCCGAGCGCAAGCTTCTCGCATTCGTCGGCGAAATGTACGTGGACGGAGGCGCCTTGAAACCGGTGCCGCTTCCGATCGACGGGCCTCCGGAGACTCGCGGTCGCGTCACGGGCAATGTCCTTTCCATGCGAGAAAGTGCGCAACGCTAGTACGACGCGTGCGCATTCCATCAACCATGGCAAGCGCTGCCCGAACGTGGCCCTCGTAAATGGGGGCTGGGTTTCCGAGCAGCTCTCCCTCGATACGTAATTTCAATAGCGTGCGATTCGCCATTGCCTCGAGCGCTTCGGCGCAACGCATTGCCCGGTCCGTGAGGTCCGCCGTCTCGATGGCGATGAAGCCGTGTCGAGCGAGGCTTTCTACAATCTGACTGGGGCGTCGTAGGACCATTGCCCAGCCATTGCAAATCGTGCGTTTCACGTTCGGATCATCCACCTCTCCGGCACAAAGGTCTGTGCAAGCAAAACATCCTCCGTCGCGCAATAGATGGTACGCGTGTTCGAGGTAGACGTCGACGTCGACGACGTGGCACAAACTTTCGAGATTCCAAATCACGTCGAACGTTGCCGCTTCGAACCCCGTTGCGACCATGTCCAAGCATTGAAAGTTGACGAGACTCGAGACTCCGCGTTCGTCGGCAAACTTGCGTGCGAGCTCGACTTGACGGTCGACGAGGGTGACTCCCGTGACGAGTGCACCGATGTTCTGTGCGAGCCAAATGGCGGAGCCGCCGACACCGCAGCCCGCGTCGAGAACACGGCTTCCGGCCTGAATTCTTGCGCGTTTCGCAAGGAAGGCATTCGTATTGGCCAGGCTTTCCGATAGCGATTGCGTCGTGTCGTCGGCGAGGCCGAAATGAAATCCGAGCGAGTCGCCCGACCAGTTGGCGAGATAGCTGTCTTCTGTCGTGGCGAGGAAGTAGTCGACGATTCGTTTCTTCGCGTCCTCGGGGGTGCCGCTCATGTCTGCGAGCGTATCCGCTCCGCCGGCGTCCGGGAGCCCGAAGACCAGTCCACGCGCCGCGGCTCCGAATTTCCTACGGATCCTGCCCAACCGAGAAACTTGTGAAACCACCGCACAGTGGACAGCCGCCCCGAGCTTGACGGACGCCCACCGTGGAAACGGCGGCCTCGCGGGCGTATGATTCCGGGCCCATGCGGCGATTCGCGTCCGACGGCTCCAAGGCGACATCCACGTTTTGGATGTTGACCGTCCTCGTCGTGCTCGTCGCCTGCTTCGCGTTGCGCAACGCAACGCAGTGGTACGGTCGCCCGATCCCCGGTGTCCTAGTTGATGCCGGGGGAGCTATCTCTAATATCGGACTTCCGGGCTGGGCTTCCAAGAAGCAGGGTCTTCAGTTTCCAAGCATCATCGTTCCGCTCGGTAGCGAGGCTTCGCGCAGTGGAAGCAAAGCGCGCGTCGCGAGCTGGGATCGTGCTGTCGCACAGGCGAGTGCCTCCGGTTTTCTAGATGCCGTTGTTGCGCCAGCGGGCGAGCGCCGTGTAGTCCGCCTTCCCGTCCGACCACTCGAGCCAACCGCGTGGTGGGTCTACGCAGGAAGCTGCTTGCTGGCTGGCCTACTTTATGCGGGAGCGGGACTCGTCGCTCTTTGGGCAAGTCCCAACGGAAGGTTAGCGCGCGCATTCGCGAGGTTCGCCATTTCGAGCGGGCTCTTCCTGCTTTGCTTTTTTGACATCCACACTCAGCACACCTTAACGCCTCTCTACTTCGTGGCGTACGCGATGCTGTCGCCCTCGCTCGTGTTGGTAATGCTGCACCTACCCACGCCGGTGCCGCTCCTTCAACGGCACCCCTGGGCGGAAACCGTGATCGTTGCGCTGGCCTTCGGCGCAGGTCTTTTTGTATCTACTATGCATGCCCTCGGTGCAGACGTCGTTCGCTATCAGGTCTTGTTCACGGCGATGGTCGGCGGAGGCTTTTCCATTTCGGTGCTCGGCTTTCTCGTACGGTACGCGAGTTCGCGAGGCGAGCAGCAGCGAACCCTCCGAGCGCTTCTCATTTGCATGGTGCCGACATATGCCGGAGTGGGCGCGTTTCAAGTTCTGAATTCCCAGGGCGTTCTGGCGGGATTCCCGGACTTCTTGCTTTTTCCGGCATTCATCTTCGCTCCGCTGGCGAGCCTCTACGCGTTCGTCCGCTACGATCTTTGGGGGAGTCGCGCGTTGCTCTCCCGCATCGGTACGAGCATCTTCGTCGGAGCCATAGCGTGTGCCGTGGCGATTGCGACGGGCGCGGCGCTAGCTACGTGGATGGGGGCTGCGTTCAAGGACGCGTTGGGCGGAGCGATCGGCGGCGGAATCACTGCGGCATTTCTCGTCGTTCTTGCTCTTCGGCTCAGCGACTTCACGCTGTTTCGTGCCCGCGCCGAATACAAACCCACCATCGAC